>NZ_JAFOIN010000056.1:0-52791 GCF_017421385.1 Ruthenibacterium sp.
AGCTGCTGGTGGAGATGGACGGCTTCGGTGCAAACGAGGGCGTTATCGTTATCGCGGCCACAAACCGCGCGGATATCCTGGATAAGGCGCTGCTGCGCCCGGGCCGGTTTGACCGCCAGGTATATGTGGGCCTGCCTGACATTAAAGGCCGTGAGGAGATCCTCAAGGTGCACACGCGCAACAAGCCGCTCGCGCCGGACGTGGTGCTCAAAACCATTGCGAAATCAACAGCTGGGTTCACAGGCGCAGACCTGGAGAACCTTGTCAACGAGGCGGCGCTGCTTGCAGCGAAGCGCGGGCGCAAAGCCATCACGGAGCAGGACATCGAGGAAGCCAGCATCAAGGTGGTGGCCGGCCCCGAAAAAAAGAGCCGCGTCGTTACCGAGCGGGAAAAGCGCCTGACATCCTACCACGAAGCAGGGCATGCCATCACGCATTATTACTGCGAGACGGCAGACCCCGTGCATGAAATTTCCATTATTCCCCGCGGTGCGGCGGGCGGCTATACCATGAGCCTGCCTGAAGAAGATAAGAACTACGTTACCAAAAAGCAGATGGAAGACAATATCGTTACGCTGCTGGGCGGACGCGTGGCCGAGAAGCTGGTTCTGGACGATATCTCCACAGGCGCGTCCAACGATTTGGAGCGCGCCACGGCCATTGCGCGCAGTATGGTGATGCGTTATGGCTTTTCAGAGCGGCTGGGACCCGTCGTATATGGGAACGAGCCGAGCGAGACGTTCCTGGGCCGAGACCTGAGTGCAGGCCGCGGTTATTCCGAAACAGTTGCTTCTGAGATAGACGCCGAGATCCGCGAGATGCTGGACGAGGCCTATGAGGCGGCGCGTGTGATGCTCAGCGAGCACATCGATAAGCTGCACACCGTGGCCAAAGCGCTGATGGAGCGTGAGAAGCTTTCCGGTGAGGAATTCCGCATACTGATGGAAGGCGGCACACTGCCGCCCTTGGACAAGGACGACGCGCCCCGCGCAGACGCCGAAAAGGCGGAGGACGAAAAAAGCTCCGCACCGCGCCGCAGGGTTTCTGTGCACGTGAAGGAACCGGCTGTGCAGGAGCCTGCCTCTGTGCAGAGCGAAACGCCTTCTGCCGAAGAAGCGCCGAAAGAATAAGTATTCGGTCTGTCCGGTGGAAAAGCAGAGAAAAGCCCGGCCCCGCTGAACACGGGGCCGGGCTTTTCTCTGCGGGGAAGGAACGGGCGAAAGCCGGGGCGCGCAATGAGGCTCACAGCGCTGCAAAGATTTTTATGATCTCAGGCTCCTCCAGTGCGATGGTTCGCCCGGCAAGGTAAGAGAGCGTATTTTCCGCAGGAATGTCGCGGAACGTCACGCTGGCCGCGCACAGCGCCTGGGTTTTAAAGCCGCAGCGGTCGTTCATCCTGCGGCTGCCGTATTTGACGTCGCCCAGAATGGGTGCGCCCAAAAAAGCGAGGTGTGCGCGGATCTGGTGCGTGCGCCCTGTCACGAGCCCGATGCGGCACAGCGCACACGGCCCTTTTGTCTGCAATATGGCGACGTCGGTAATGATCTCTTTGTAACCCGGCGCGGTTTCGGCACGCACGTCCACCTTATTGTTTTTTTCAAAGTGACGCAGATAAGCTGTGTGGCGGCCCTTGGGCGGCACGCCTGCGGTGATGCAGTAATATTCCTTTTGAAGGAGGTCGCGCCGGATGAGCTCGTTCATATCCCGCAGCGCGGCGTGGTTTTTGGCGGCCAGAACGAGGCCCTCGGTGCCGCGGTCGATGCGATTGCACAGCGCGGGAGAAAAGGCGGCTTCCGCCGCGGCGTCGTATTCACCTTTTTGCGCCAGATAGTCGGTGAACAGCTCCACAAGGCTCACGTCACCCGTGCGGTCGGAATGGCACAGCAGATGGGCGGGCTTGTAGAGCGCGGCGATGTTTTCGTCCTCGTACACTGTGCGCAGAGGCGGGCGTTTTTTATGGGGAAGGGGCCTGCCCGTGGGCGGCGCTGCGGAAAAAAATTCATCGTTGATGTAAAGTTCCACCAAGTCGCCCGGACAAAGGCGCGTGTCCGGCGCGCCTTTTTTGCCGTTGACCTTGATGCGTTTGTTGCGGAACGCTTTGTAGAGCAGCGATTTCGGCATGCCGGAGGTGACGTTTTCGACAAACCGCGAGAGCCGTGCTCCGTCCTCGTTTTTTCCGGCTGTGAAACTTTTCATGCGCCTTTTCCTCCCGTGCTTTCAAAATTCGTCCTTTTAGTATATAATAATCTCAACCGTTCGTAAAGGAGGAACTGCTTTGGGCGTACATGACGACCACCGCCGGCGTGTATACGAGCGTTTCCTGCGGGAGGGACTGGCCGGGTTTGAGGAGCATAACGCCATGGAGTTTTTACTCTTTCTTGCGCGCCCCCGGGGCGATACGAATCCGTTGGCGCATGCGCTGATCGACCGGTTCGGCAGCCTTTCGGCTGTGTTGGACGCGCCCATCGAAGAACTGGAGCGTGTGCCCGGCGTGGGGCATTCCAGCGCCGTCGTGCTCAAATTTATCCCGCAGATGTGCGCATATTATCTGGAGAACAAGACGTCCCACAAAGTGCCGCTTACAAGCGTAGAAGAAGCCAGCGCATTTTTCATGCCGAAATTCTTCGCCCGCACGCAGGAAGCTTTTTATATGGCGGCTGTGGATGACCGCCGCGTGCTGCTGCGCTGCGTGCTCATCTCCGAGGGCAGCGCCAACGCCACGGCGGTTTCCGTGGCGAAAGTGGTCTCCGAAGCACTCAAATGCGGGGCGACGGGCGTGATGCTGGCTCACAACCATCCGCGCGGCATCACACTGCCTTCCAGCAGTGATATGGCTGTCACACGGGAGATCTACCGCGCGCTCCGGCTGGTAAACATCCAGCTTGTGGAGCATCTCATTTTTGCGGACAATGAATTTCTTTCCTTTGTGCAGAGCAATTATATGGACAGTATCCGCCAGAGCGTGCAGGACTGAGCGCCCGTGCTCCGGTATTCGGATAAAAATGGACCGCGCCCCGGGTTTGCTGCCCGGGGCGCGGTTTTGGCATGCGGAGGGCGGGACCGTCAACGCGCAGGCAGACCGTCCAGAAAAGCGTCGATGTTGCGTACGGTGCGCACGTCTATGTAATGCTCGATGCGTTCGGTTTGTTCCAGCTCATCCGCGCTGCCGTTGATGCGGCGCAGCAGGCGGTTGAGCACGTCGTGCCGGTATAAAAGGTATGCGCCCGCCTGAGAGCCCTTTTCCGTCAGGCGCAGGCAGCCGTACCGCTCGTTGGTCAGATAGCCTCCGGAACGCAGCAGCGCGGCCATTTTGGAGGCCGACGAAGGCTGGACATGCAGCTCACGCGCCAGCGCGGAGATGCGCGTATAGCCGCCGGTCCGCGTCAGACGGCAGATCATTTCAAGATAATCCTCCATGGCTGTCGTCAGCGGACCGGTGTCCGCGCGGTCGTACCCGTTCTGCGTGTAAAACAGCTGTTCTGTATCCATGCTCCGCCCCCCTGTAACGCCTTCGGAAGAAACGCCATATATTGTCAACAGGGAAACAAAGTTTCCCCGGCCTAACGGCTACGGTATATGCTTATGAAAAGAGGCGTCTGGATATGACACAGGAAGGAACGCTCACCGCGCTGCGGGAGGGCGAACGCGCGCGGGTGGCCGCGCTGCTGACGGAGGGCGGCATGCGCCGCCGTATGCAGGACATCGGCCTGATCGAGGGCACGGAGGTGGAATGCGTGCAAAAGAGCCCCGCGGGAGACCCGGTGGCCTACCGCATCCGCGGCGCGCTCATAGCGCTGCGGGCCGAGGACTCCGCACGCGTGCTGGTCACGGGCTGCTGAAGGGATGGGGGGGAGAGAGGATGGGACTGACAAACCGTTCCACGGGCGCGCACGCGGCGGACGGCATGCTGGCCGTCGTCAAGCGGCGGGAGACGGATTCCGTCGTCGCGCTGGCAGGCAATCCGAATGTGGGCAAATCAACGGTGTTCAACGAGTTGACGGGTATGAACCAGCACACGGGCAACTGGCCCGGCAAAACGGTGGCCAGCGCGCAGGGATACTGCGAGACGGGCGGCTGGGGCTGCGTGCTGGTGGATATCCCGGGCTGCTATTCTCTGATGGCACATTCCGCGGAGGAAGCGGTGGCGCGGGATTTCATCTGCTTTGGCGGTGCAAACGCCGTTGTGGTGGTGTGCGACGCTTCCTGCCTGGAACGCAATTTAAATCTGGCGTTGCAGGCAATGGAAATTACGGATAATGTGGTACTGTGTGTGAACCTGATGGACGAGGCGCGGCGCAAAGGCGTAGAAGTGGACGCGGCCCTGCTGGGGCAAAGGCTGGGCGTGCCGGTCGTTCCGGCGGCGGCCCGCAGCGGCGAAGGCCTGCCGGAGCTGATGTGCGCCGTGGAGCGTGTGGCCCGGGGAGAATGTGCGGGACACGTGTGCCGGGTGCGTTACGCACAGCCTGTGGAGGCTGCGCTGGCGCTGCTGACGCCCGCCGTGGCCAACGCCGCGGGAACAGGCGGCCCGGCTCCGCGGTGGCTGGCGCTGCGCCTTTTGGAAGGGGACACGGAGCTGAATGCCGGAATTGTGCGGTATCTGGGCTTTTCGCTGGCGCAGCATCCGGATGTGGCGGAAATACTGGCGCGGGCAAGGCGCCTTCTTGCGGAAGGGGGCGTCACGCAGGAGGCGCTGCACGATGAAGTCGTGCGCAGCCTTGTGCGCACAGCGGAGACCGTGTGCATCGGCGCGGTGCGCTGCACGCCCACGCCGCAGGAGTTGCGTGACCGGAGGCTGGACCGGATTCTGACGAGCCGCCGCACGGGTTTTCCGCTCATGCTCCTGCTGCTTCTGGGAGTGTTCTGGCTGACGATCACCGGCGCGAACGTGCCGTCCCAGCTTTTGGCGGACGGTTTGTTTTGGGTGGGAGACCGGCTGGGCGGAGCGATGGCTTGGGCCGGCGCGCCTGTGTGGGTGAAAGGCCTGCTGGTGGATGGCGTATACCGCGTGCTGGCGTGGGTGGTATCTGTAATGCTTCCGCCCATGGCTATCTTTTTTCCTCTGTTTACGCTGCTGGAGGATCTGGGATATCTGCCGCGGGTGGCATTCAACCTGGATCGCACCTTCAAAAAATGCCGGGCCTGCGGCAAGCAGGCTCTCACCATGGCAATGGGCTTCGGCTGCAACGCGGCAGGGGTGGTGGGCTGCCGCATCATTGATTCCCCGCGGGAACGGCTCATTGCTATGCTCACCAACAATTTTGTGCCCTGCAACGGCCGGTTCCCCACGCTGATCGCGATCCTGACGATGTTTTTTGTGGGCGCCTCCGGCGGATTCGGCGCTTCGCGGGCTTCGGCGGCGCTGCTCACGGGGCTGGTGCTGCTGGGCGTGGGGGCCACTTTTCTTGCATCACGGCTGTTGTCCGGCACGGTGCTCAAAGGTGTGCCGTCCTCATTTACACTGGAGCTGCCGCCCTACCGCAGGCCGCAGATAGGTAAGGTGATCGTGCGTTCCATTTTCGACCGCACGCTGTTTGTTCTGGGCCGCGCGGCAATGGTGGCCGCGCCCGCGGGCATGCTTATATGGGTCATGGCGAATCTCACGCTGGACGGCCAAACGCTCCTGACGCGCAGCGCGGCGTTTTTGGACCCGGCGGCCCGCTTTTTCGGCCTGGACGGCGTAATCCTGCTGGCGTTTATTCTGGGCTTCCCAGCCAACGAGATCGTCGTGCCCATCATCATCATGGCGTATCTTTCAACAGGCAGTCTGGTGGAGATGAACGATCTTTCGGCGCTGCATACGCTGTTGGTACAGAACGGCTGGACATGGGTGACGGCGGTGTGCACGATGCTGTTTTCGCTGATGCACTGGCCGTGTTCGACAACATGTATCACCATTCGCAAGGAATCGCAGAGCTGGAAGTGGACGGCAGCCGCGTTTGCGCTTCCCACCGCCGCCGGTCTTGCGTCCTGTGCTCTGGTGGCGAACGGCGCGCGGCTGGTTGGGCGGCTGTTGGGCGGATAGCACGTCCGCGCAAGCATGCTCCGGCGTTTCGAAAGGCAGGGCGCCGGACGGGTATGACCTGCACGTGCGGGGCAAAATAACCAAAAGAGCGGATGGCGTACGAGGGAAAATAGGAGGGTATAAGATTGCAGTTTTCTACCAAAATTGGTATAATAGAACCTCTAGGAAGATTCTCTGGAGAATGACGTTTTACCCGCGGCTGCATTGTATTTTGAGGGATGGAAATGGAAGAAGAACACAAGGACAGATTTATTCTCAAGGCGCCTTACAAGCCCACGGGCGACCAGCCTGAGGCCATCGCACAGCTGACGGACGGGCTGCTGAAGGGCGATAAATGTCAGACGCTCCTGGGTGTGACAGGCAGCGGCAAAACGTTTACGATGGCAAACGTCATTGCGAACCTCAACCGCCCCACGCTGGTGCTGGCGCACAACAAAACGCTGGCTGCGCAGCTTTGTACAGAGTTCAAGGAGTTTTTTCCGGACAACGCGGTGGAGTATTTCGTAAGCTACTACGATTACTACCAGCCGGAGGCGTATATACCAAGCACTGACACCTATATTGAGAAGGACAGCGCCATCAATGAGGAGATCGACCGTCTGCGCCATTCGGCCACAGCCACGCTGTCGGAACGGCGCGACGTTATCATCGTGGCCAGCGTGTCGTGTATTTACTCTTTGGGCGACCCCATTGATTACCGCAGCATGGTCATCAGCGTGCGGCAGGGCATGCACATGAGCCGCGATGAGCTGATGCACCGCCTGGTGGCGCTGCAGTACGAGCGCAACGACCTCAACTTCGTGCGAAACAAATTCCGCGTGCGGGGCGACATTGTTGAGATCAACCTCGCCTATATGAACGATGTGGCCATCCGCATCGAGTTTTTCGGCGACGAGGTGGACCGCATCAGCGAAGTGAACGCGCTGACGGGCGAGCGCCACGCGGTGATTCGGCACATCGCCATTTTCCCGGCCAGTCATTACATCGTTTCAGGTGATAAAATGCGCGCGGGCCTTGCAAATATCCGCGACGAGCTGGACCGGCAGGTGAAGGCCTTCACCGGGGAGGGGAAGCTGCTGGAAGCCCAGCGCATTGCCCAGCGCACCAATTATGACATTGAGATGCTTACCGAAGTGGGCACCTGCAAGGGCATTGAGAACTACTCCGCTGTTTTGTCGGGCCGCGCGCCCGGCTCCACGCCGACAACATTGCTGGATTATTTCCCCGAGGATTTCCTGTTGTTTGTGGACGAGAGCCATGTGATGCTGCCCCAGCTGCGCGCCATGTACGGCGGCGATTACGCCCGCAAAAAAAGCCTTGTGGACTTCGGCTTCCGCCTGCCGTCGGCATTTGACAACCGCCCGCTCAAATTCGAGGAGTTTGAGTCGAAGCTGAACCAAACGGTGTTCGTTTCGGCCACGCCCGGCGATTTTGAACGCGCACAGTCCACACAGATCGTGGAACAGGTCATCCGCCCCACGGGCCTGCTGGACCCGCGTGTCATCGTCAAGCCTGTGGAAGGGCAGATCGAGGACCTGCTGGGCGAGATCAACACCCGCAGTGGCCGGGGCGAGCGCGTGCTGGTCACAACGCTGACGAAGAAGATGGCCGAGGACCTGACGGATTATCTCTCCGACCATGGCGTTAAGGTAAAATATATGCATCACGAGGTGGATACCTTCGAGCGTGTGGAGCTGATGCGTGATCTGCGCAAGGGCACTATTGATGTGATCGTGGGCATCAACCTGCTGCGCGAAGGGCTGGATCTGCCCGAGGTATCCCTTGTCGCCATCCTGGACGCGGACAAAGAAGGCTTTCTGCGCAGTGAAACGAGCCTCGTGCAGACCATTGGACGTGCCGCGCGCAATGCGGACGGCGTCGTTATCATGTATGCGGATTCCATCACGCCCTCAATGGAGCGCGCTATTATGGAGACCGAGCGCCGCCGCGGCATCCAGGAGGCCTACAACGCCGCCAACGGCATCACGCCCAGGACCATCGTCAAGGAAATCAGCGGTATGGGCGTGCTGGAGATATCCTCCAAGGACGACAGTGCGGACAAGCCCGCCAAACGCATGAGCCGCGCGGAGATCGAGCAGAAGATCAATCAGCTGACGCGGGAGATGCGGGAAGCGGCTAAAATACTGGAATTTGAACACGCGGCGTTTCTGCGCGACCGCATTGAAAAGCTGCGCAAGCAGGCGGAAAGGAAAACCAAGCTTTGAGTACAGACAAAATCGTGATAAAAGGCGCGCGGGAGCACAACCTCAAAAACGTGGACGTGACCATCCCGCGCGACAAGCTCATCGTTATGACGGGCCTTTCGGGCAGCGGCAAGTCTTCGCTGGCGTTCGATACCATCTACGCAGACGGTCAGCGCCGGTACATGGAAAGCCTGTCCAGCTATGCCCGCCAGTTTTTGGGCCAGATGGAGAAGCCTGATGTGGACGAGATACAGGGCTTGTCGCCGGCCATATCCATCGACCAGAAAACGACCTCCCGCAACCCGCGCTCCACAGTGGGCACGGTGACGGAAATCTACGATTACCTGCGCCTGATGTATGCGCGTATCGGGATTCCGCACTGCCCGGTGTGCGGCCGCGTCATCAGCCAGCAGACGGTGGACCAGATGGTGGACGAGGTGCTGCGCCTGCCCGAGGGCACGCGGTTCCAGGTGCTGGCCCCCGTTGTGCGCGGGCGCAAGGGCACCCAGCAGAAGGAGTTCGAGGCCGCGCGCCGTTCCGGCTTTGCCCGTGTGCGCGTGGATGGCAATATGTACGAGCTGGACGAGGAGATCGCCCTTGAAAAGAACAAGAAGCACACGGTGGAGGTCGTGGTGGACCGCCTCGTCGTCAATGATGAGGTGCGCAGCCGCCTGGCGGATTCCATCGAGACGGCCATCGGTTTGACGGGCGGCCTTGTGGGCATCGACGTCATCGGAGGCGATGAGATGCTGTTCAGCCAGAGCTATGCCTGCCCGGAGCACGGCATTTCCATCGACGAGCTTGCGCCGCGCATGTTCTCGTTCAACAATCCCTTCGGCGCGTGCGAGACATGCACGGGCCTCGGTACCTTTATGAAGGTGGACCCGGCGCTCGTTATTCCGAACCGCAGCCTTTCCATCCGCGAGGGCGCGATCAAGGCAAGCGGCTGGTATTATGCGGACGGTTCTGTGAGCGAGATGTACTACAAGGGCCTGGGCAAAAAATACGGTTTTACGCTGGACACCAAAATCAAGGACATGCCGCCTGAAGGCGTGCATGCGCTTTTGTACGGTACCGGCGGCGAAAAGCTGGAGATGACCCGCGAGACGGACCGGGGCACCGGGACATACAGCACCGAGTTTGAAGGCATCATCAACAATCTGGAGCGCCGCTTCCGCGAAACAAATTCCGAGTGGATGAAAGAGGAGATACAAGGCGTGATGACGGGTGTGGAATGCCCGGACTGCCACGGAGACCGCCTGAAGCCGACCAGCCTGGCTGTTACGGTGGGCGGCGTCAACATCAGTAAATTTACACAGATGAGCGTACGCGAGGAGCTGGATTTCATCAACGGCCTTCAGCTCACCGAGCGGGAGCATATGATCGCGGATGGGATTTTAAAAGAGATCCGCGAGCGGCTGGGCTTTTTGCAGAACGTGGGCTTGGACTACCTGACGCTGGCGCGCAACGCGGCCACGCTGTCCGGCGGCGAAAGCCAGCGCATCCGCCTCGCTACACAGATCGGTTCGGCGCTGACGGGTGTTTTGTATGTGCTGGACGAGCCGAGCATCGGTCTGCACCAGAGGGACAACTCAAAGCTCATCGCTACGCTCAAGCGCCTGCGCGACCTGGGCAATACGCTCATCGTGGTGGAGCACGACGAAGAGACCATGCGTGAGGCGGACTGGATCGTGGACATCGGCCCGGGCGCGGGCATACACGGCGGCGAGCTGGTGGCGGAAGGTACGGTGGAGGATATCTGCAAGGCGCCACGCAGCATTACGGGGCAGTATCTCTCCGGCCGGAAAAAAATCAAGGTGCCGGAACACCGCCGTGAGGGCAACGGCCATTTCATCGAGATCAAAGGCGCCACGCAGAACAATCTGCGGGATGTGGACGTAAAAATACCGCTGGGCGTAATGACATGCATCACGGGTATCTCGGGCAGCGGAAAATCGTCGCTGATCAACGAAATTCTGTACAAACGCCTGGCGGCGGACCTGAACGGCGCGCGCATCAAGCCGGGCGCGCACAAAGACATGCTTGGCCTTGAATATGTGGATAAGGTCATCGGCATCGACCAGTCGCCCATCGGGCGCACACCGCGCTCGAACCCGGCCACCTACACAGGTGTATTCACGGATATCCGCACGGTGTTTTCACAGACGCAGGAGGCGAAGATGCGCGGCTACGGGCCGGGCCGCTTCAGCTTCAATGTCAAGGGCGGCCGCTGCGAGGCCTGCGAGGGCGACGGCATTATCCAGATCGCCATGCACTTTCTGCCGGACATCTATGTGCCCTGCGAGGTGTGCAAGGGCGCGCGCTACAACCGTGAAACGCTTGAGGTAAAGTATAAGGGGAAGACCATCACCGATGTTCTGAACATGACAGTGGAGGAGGCCTGCACCTTTTTCGAAAACATCCCCAAGATCCATCGTAAAATCAAGACGCTTGTGGATGTAGGCCTGGGCTACATCCAGATGGGCCAGAGCGCAACGACGCTTTCCGGCGGTGAGGCGCAGCGGGTGAAGCTGGCGCTGGAACTGGCCAAGCCCGGCACGGGCAAGACTGTCTATATTATGGACGAGCCTACCACAGGCCTGCATGTGGATGATGTGCATAAACTGGTAAAGGTCATCGACCGGTTGGTGGAGGCGGGCAACACTGTCATCATCATCGAGCATAACCTGGACGTCATCAAACGGGCGGACCACATCATCGATCTTGGGCCGGAGGGCGGCAATGCGGGCGGCATGATCGTAGCGCAGGGCACGCCGGAGGAGGTGGCGCTGTGCGAGGCCTCGTATACGGGTCAGTATCTGCGGCCCATGCTGCCAAGACCGGAAAGCGGCGCGGCGGCTCCTGTGGAAAAAAAACGGACACGGCGCAAAAAGACGGAATGACACGGCAGGCGTCCCCGATATAAAAATGCGGACAGGCCGCGCCCGGAAGGGCGCGGCCTGTTTTGCGTTTGAAAACGGATGTTATTCCTCGCAGCCGCAGTGGTGGCAGCCCGCTTCGATGAGGCAGGCGAGGAAGCAGTACAGGCTGAAGAAGGTATAAGCGATCAGCGTGTAGAGGATGAACGTAAGGATGGGATAGACGAGGAAGGCGGCGATGCCCAGCGCAAAGAAGATGAACGCCAGCATGGAGGCTGCCAGAAGGATGAGCGCGGGGATCAGCAGCCGTTTGCCCGTAGCGCAGATACAGTTATTCAGACGTTTGTCCTGGCGCAGCAGGCTGGAAGCGGTGATCGTCATGAGCAGCAGCGCGGTCAGACTGAGCAGAAAGCCGAACAGGAACCCCAGAGGATAAAAAGTGGGAAAGAAAAAAACGAGAATGGCAAAGACGATGCCAAGGATAAGGCTGACGACAATCGAGATGACGTCATAGCATTTCGAGTTGCACATAATATAGCTCCTTTATCATGATGGGTGAATGCGCGCTTACAGCCCCGCGGTAGCGGAGTTGAAATCGATGTAATGCGCAACGACCCTGGCGGTAAAATGGCGGCGGTTGCCGCAGGAATCGGACGTTCCGCTCACGCTGATATCCTCAGGAAGGATAAAACGCATGGCTTCCACGGGAATATCCGCGCAGTAGCTGTGATGATGGGCGGGTACGGTGAAGGTTTTCATGCCGCGGGGATATTCGTTGCCGCGGGGGTCCAGCTCGCTCAGCGAAATGCCGACAGCCACGCGCTTGCCGGGACAAACATTCTTCAGGCACATGGTAAGGTCCAGAATGCGGCCCTGTCCCTCCATGACGGTGTCTCCAATGTGACAGACCTTGTGGTCCTCGCATTTTTCGAAATAGATGTCGTCGTTGCAGGGACGGGAAGCGCCGCATTCTTCGCAGTATTCTTCGGTAGGGCGGGTGCGGGGCGTTTCCCGGGAAACCGGTTCGCGGGCGGTTGGCGCAGAACAGGCGGGTTCACGTACAGCGGGCTCGCGGATGACTGGCGCGGGCGGTGCGACGGGGGCGGCGGGACGCGATGCCTCCCGCGTGGGGAACGGGGAACGGGGAGCCTGCGTGGGTTCCGGACGTTTGGGCGCCCCCAGATCTTCCCCGCCGATGGAAATGGTGCCAAGATCGATGGTCTGCATAATATGCCTCCTAAACTTCGGGAGCGCGGGCTATTCCCCGCACGATACCCGGTGCCATATGATGAGAAGGATCCTTCGCGTGCACACTCCATTCTATGTGATGGGGGGCTGTTGTGACACCGGGCGGGGAAATTTGTTTTTTACAAAATGTAAAAAACGGTTGACAACCGCTTGGCGGGGTGTGTATTATAGTATTAACGACATGTTGTAAAAAATGATTTGGAAAGGACTTTCTGCAATGAAGCTTTCTGCTGCCGAATATGAGATCATGGAGTGCGTATGGACGCTGGGACGTCCTGTTTCCGGCATGGACATTATGCGGGCGCTGGGGCAGGAGAAGGGCTGGAAACAGCCCACAGTGCTTACTTTTTTGTCACGCCTAGTGGAAAAAGGCCTGCTGGAGACCGAAAAGCGCGGAAAACTGCGCAGCTATACTGCCGCAATGACGCGGGAAGCATACAAAAACAGCGAGACACGGGATTTTCTGGCACAGCTCTACGGCGGCAGCGTACAAAATCTGGTTGCGTGCATGGCGGACGGCGGAGGTATCCCGCCGGAAGAACTGGAGGCCCTGCGCGTGTGGCTGAAAGAGAGGGAACCCCAATGATGCGTTTTTTCTGGACGACCTTTTTGCCTTTGAGCGCGGCGGGCGGGGCGGCGGCTTTACTGCTGTGCCTGGCACGCCCGGCGCTGCGGCGCTTTGCAAAAATTCAATGGAACGTGCCCGTTTTAACGGCGGCACTGTGTCTGTTTGTATTGCCGCTTCCCGCATTTGCGCTGCCCGGCGCGTGGAATGCTCCCGCGCAGGCGGTGCAAAGCTCTGTGGGGGCGGTTCTGCCCGCCGAGACGGCTGCATCGGAACCGCTGTCCGTTGCGACGGAACTGCCCACGGCGGCGGACAAGCTGCTTCGCGCTGCGCCGCAGGAACATATATCCATGCTGTGGGGGCTGGTCCCGGCGTTTTGGCTGGCAGGAGTATTGTGTGCGGCGCTGGCTTTGTGGGCGGAATACAGGCGTTTCACACGTCATCTGGCGCGTGAAGCGCGCCCGGTGGAGGACGCCGCAGTGTGGCGGTGCATGGCACATGCCGCAAAGGCCGGTGGCTTTTCCCGGCGCGTGGGGCTGTATGCATGCGGCGCCTTGGCAACGCCTGTTGCGGTAGGAGTGCTGCGCCCGCGCATTTACCTGCCCGCGGACTGGGCCGCGGGTGAAACGCTGGAGTACGCTCTGCGACATGAATGCATGCATCTGCGCCGGGGTCATCTTGTGTACAAGCTGGCGGCGCAGGCTGTGTGTGTTGTACATTGGTTCAATCCGGCCGCGTGGCTGCTGCGGCGTATGATGAGCGAGGCCTGCGAGTTCGGCTGTGACCGTGCGGTGGCGCGGAGGCTGGACGGCGCGCAGCGCAAGGAATATTGCGCTGCAATGCTGTGCGCCGCCGCCGATGTGCGCGCCGCCGGGCTGGCCAGTGCTTTTGCAAGCCCGGCCGGGCTGCTGCGCAGCCGGATGGAAGCGGTGCTGGCGCCGCAGAAGCGCACGGCGCGGCAATTTATGGCCGTGGCGCTGTGCACGGCGGCGGCTGTTTTGGCGGCGGGCCTGACGGCATGCGCGGCAGATGGAGCGGCGGAGCGAGTGAGCGGCAGCTTGCCGAAGCCGCAAACGGCGGAGCCTGCCGGAACAGGGGAGGAAGCTTTAAAGATGCGGACTGCTCTGCCTGAAAGCAGCGCGCCGGAACCGTCCGAAGGCGTATTGACGTTTGAGACGTCGCGGCCGCCGGTCTGGCCCGTGCCGGAGTATGAATACATCGGCACACAGTTCGGTGCGAGCCACCGTGGAATAGACATTGGCGCGCGGGAGGGAGCGGAAATTGTGGCCGTTTGGGGCGGTACGGTGTTGGAAGCGGAGGAAGATTGGAATTACGGCCAATATGTGCGGCTGGACAACGGCGGCGGGCTTACCACACTGTATGCCCATTGCAGCGAGCTTTTGGTGCAGCCCGGCGACACGGTGAAAGCGGGCGAGGCGGTTGCCCGGGTGGGAAACACCGGAGTTGCCAGCGGCAACCACTGCCATTTGGAGCTGGAGCGAAACGGCGTGCTGCTGGACCCCATGCAGGAGCTTTCGGCCCCGCGCGATGCAACGCCCCGGACGCAGGCCCGGCAGCCTGAGCCGCAAAACACGGAAACCTGGCTTCCGCCGGACAACGAATTGATAAAAGAGCGGCTGGCGGGTACAACAGGCGTGTGGCCCGTGCCGGAGTATACATTTGTTTCCCGTTCGGTGGGCAGATATCACCGGGGAATGGATATTGCGGCCAAGAAAGGCGCGGATATTGTCGCTCCGTTCAGCGGCACGGTGACACGCGCGGAGGACGGCGAGGAAACGCAGTACTGGGTATATGGGAAATATGTGGAGATCGCGCTGGACGGCGACCCCGGCGTGCGCGTGCGCCTGACGCATTGCAGCGGGCTGCTGGTGCAGCCGGGCGATACGGTGCGGGCAGGGCAGCTTGTGGCGCGTGTGGGCAGCACAGGCAATTCCACCGGGAACCACTGTCATCTGGAGCTGCTGGCAGATGAATATTACACCGATCCGGAGCTGATTCTGACGCGTCCGGAGCCGTGATTAAAACGGAAAAAACACACAGCAGAGGGCCGTCCCGGAAGGGGCGGCCCTCTGCTGTGTGTTCCAGAGAATTTTTCTCTCCGGCGGGGATGCTTTTGTTATTGTAATAATGTATAAAAAGTAGTATACTAAATTAGTATGTTAGCATAAAGCCGCCCGGCGGGGCGCGCGGGCGGTTTGCCGCTCCGGGTGCTTTTACCGCGGCTAAAATAATATTTGAGGTGACTCATGGAGACCATCCGCTTTACCAAAAACGAGGCGGCGGCGCGCACGATCGCGGCGTATTACGATACGCCCCCCATGCTGTATGTACATTCGTTCGGATGTCAGCAAAACGTGAACGACGGCGAAAAAATCAAGGGCGTTTTAACGGATATCGGCTTCGGCCTGGCCGCACGGCCCGAGGACGCGGACCTGATCGTGTTCAACACCTGCGCGGTGCGCGAGCACGCCGAGCAGCGCGTTTTCGGCAACGTCGGCGCGCTTAAGGGCCTGAAAGAGGCGAACCCCAAGCTGTTGATCGCGGTATCCGGATGCATGGCCCAGCAGAAGGAGATCGTGGAAAAATTCAAAAAGCACTATCCGTTCGTGGACATTGTGTTCGGCGTCAACGGCATCGATACGCTGCCCGACATCCTGTGTGAAAAGCTGGCCACGCGCAAACGCGTGCTGCGCATGCCGGCCGAGCGCGGCGAGATCATAGAGGATATGCCCATCCGGCGGGATTCCACGTTCCGCGCCTGGCTTCCCATCATGTACGGCTGCGATAATTTCTGTTCTTACTGTATCGTGCCGTATGTGCGCGGACGAGAGCGCAGCCGTGCCAGCGCGGATATTTTGCGGGAGTTCCGGCAGCTTGTGGCCGAGGGCTACAAGGACATCACTCTGCTGGGCCAGAATGTGAACTCCTACGGCAAGGGCCTGCCGGAAGACATCACCTTTGCCGCGCTGCTGCGTATGCTGGACGCTGTTCCCGGCGATTACCGCATCCGGTTTATGACGAGCCATCCCAAGGACGCCACGCGCGAGCTTATCGACATCATTGCAAACAGCGCGCACATCAGCCGCCATTTGCATTTGCCGGTGCAATCCGGCTCGAACAGCATTTTGGCGCAGATGAACCGCAAATACACAGTGGAGGACTACCTCTCGCTTATCGCGTACGCCAAACGCCGCATGCCGGAGATGACGTATTCCAGCGATATCATCGTCGGCTTTCCCGGCGAGACGGAAGAGGACTTCTGCGCCACAGAGGCGCTCATCCGCGAGGTCGAGTACATGCAGCTGTTTACGTTCATCTACTCCAAACGCACGGGTACGGCAGCGGCAAGCATGCCGGACCCCACACCCCACAAGGAAAAAACGCAGCGCATTGCCCGGGTGCTTGCCATTCAGGAACAGGTGGTGGCAAAACTGGGCGGCGCAATGGTGGGCAAGACCGTCCGCGCCCTGGTGGAAGGCCCGGGCAGGGAGGAGGGAACTCTTACCGCCCGTCTGGACAACAATATGACTGTGGATTTTGCAGGCGGCGCGCCTGTGGGCGAGTTCGCCGATGTCCGCGTGACGGGCGTGCGCGGCGCGATGCTGAAAGGCGAGCTTGCATGAACCCGCCCGCCGCAGGGCAAAATAACGCGACCCCATCGGAAATGCTTCAAAAATAAAGGGAATAAAAGGAGAATTTTATCATGGCGAAAGACGCGATCACGATGTTTAAGGAGGCTGCCGCACAGCTGCAGCGGGAAGAGGCTTATCAGGCGCTGGAGGGCACCCGCAAAAAAAATGACGAGGATGAGGCGCTTCAGCAGCTGATCGGAGACTTTAATCTTGCCCGCATCGACCTGAACAGCGAGCTTTCCAAAAGCGCGGACAAGGACCAGGATAAGGTCAACGAGCTGAATGTGAAGGTGAACCAGCTGTACAACGACATCATGGCAAACGAGAGCATGGCTGCCTACAACGAGGCAAAGGCTGAACTGGAGTCTGTGATGAATTATGTGAACGCCATCATCAACACGGCTGTCAACGGCGGCGACCCGATGACGGTGGAGGAGCCGCAGCAGGGCGGATGCTCGGGCAGCTGCGCTTCTTGTTCGGGCTGCCACTGATGGCGGCCCCGCGCTCCGCGCGTTTTGAATCTTAATAGGACGGTGCAGAATATGGCAGCGCTTTCCCCCATGATGCAGCAGTATTTCGACATCAAAAAACAGCATCCCGACAAGATATTGTTTTTCCGTCTTGGGGATTTTTACGAGATGTTTTACGACGACGCCATTCTTGCGTCAAAGGAGCTGGAGCTCACCCTGACGGGCCGGGACTGCGGCCAGGAGGAGCGTGCGCCCATGTGCGGTGTGCCGTTCCATTCCTATGAAAACTATGTGGCAAGGCTCATTGCCAAAGGTTATAAGGTCGCCATCTGTGAACAGATGGAGGACCCCGCTCTGGCGAAAGGCCTCGTCAAGCGGGATATCATCCGTGTGGTGACACCCGGCACTGTGATCGAAAGCAGTATGCTGCAGGATGATAAAAACAACTACATCGCCAGCATCTATATCACGGAGAAAAAAGCGGGCGTATGCTTTGCAGACGTCTCCACAGGCACGGCTCACGCCACGGTGCTCACGGGCGAAAAGCTGGGGCCGGAGATCATCTCCGAATTGTGCCGCTATTCTCCCAGCGAGGTGCTGTTCAACGCAGCTATTCTGGACTACAAGGAAGTAACGGCGTATATCAAGCAGCAGCTTGCCTGCAGTGTGGAGCTGCTGGATGAAGCGGCTTTCGCGCCCGACGCCTGCATGGAAGAGATGCGCGCCCAGTTTGGGGATGCCCCGGAAAAAACGGCCGGCCTTGCGCCGGAAAGTCCGGCGTTCACGGCCCTGGCCGTGCTGCTGGGATACTTAAAGGAAACACAGAAAAAGGGCGTGGAGCGGTTAAAGACCGTACACAATTACGCCGAAGCGCAGTATATGCAGCTTTCGCCCGTCACGCGCGCCAACCTGGAGCTGACGGAAACGATGCGCGGGCGCGAGAAAAAAGGTACGCTGCTGTGGGTGCTGGATAAAACGCAGACGGCTATGGGCAAGCGGCTGATGCGCGCGTGGATCGAGCAGCCTCTGGTGAACGTGGCGGCCATCAATGCGCGTCTGGACGGCGTGGAGGAGCTGGTGGGCGATTCCGTAGCCCGCGCCGATATCGCGGCCGCGCTCTCAAAGATATTTGACATCGAGCGCCTGATGACGCGCACGGTGTACGGTTCGGCCTCTCCGCGGGAAATCTACGCGCTTGCCGCCACCTGTGAGCAGCTGCCCCGCTTGAAGGCGCTGGCCCGGCCCTTCGGCAGCGCCGAGATCACCGCGCTGCTGGCTGATATCGACGAATTGTCCGATATCAAGGAGCTGATCTTCGCAGCGGTCGACGAGAATGCGCCTGCCATGCTCAAGGACGGAGGCGTCATTCGCCCGGGCTACAACACCGAGGTGGACGAGCTGCGGGACATCGTCCACGGCGGCAAAGGTTACCTTGCCACGCTGGAGGCAAAGCTCAAGGAGGAAACGGGCATCCGCACGCTGAAGATCGGCTACAACCGGGTGTTCGGTTATTACATCGAGGTGAGCCGTTCCTTTTCGAACCAGGTGCCTGCAAATTTTGTCCGCAAGCAGACGCTGGCCAACGCGGAGCGGTACATCACCGAGGACCTGAAGGTGCTGGAGAACAAGATCCTGGGCGCAAACGAGCGTCTGGCTGTCCTGGAACGCCAGCTCTTTGACGATCTGCTGCATAAAATTTCGGCCGAACTGCCGCGTATCCAGAAAACCGCGTCCGGCGTGGCCCGTCTGGACGTCCTGACGGCGCTGGCGGAGGTGGCTGTGAAAAACGGCTATACAAAGCCGGTTGTGGATGAAGGCGACGAGCTCATCATCGAGGAGGGCCGCCATCCTGTCATCGAGCAGATGCTCAAGGGTGCGCTGTTCGTGCCCAACGACACTGTGCTGGACTGCGGCGATAACCGTATGCTCATCATCACCGGCCCGAATATGGCCGGCAAATCTACCTATATGCGCCAGACGGCGCTCATTGCGCTGATGGCGCAGATCGGCAGCTTCGTGCCGGCCCGGGCGTGCCGCATGGGTGTTGTGGATGCTATTTTCACCCGCGTGGGCGCTTCAGACGATTTGGCTGCGGGGCAATCCACCTTTATGGTGGAGATGACCGAGGTGGCCGAAATCCTCCAGTACGCAACGGCAAAAAGCCTTGTGATTTTAGACGAAATCGGCCGGGGGACTTCCACATTCGACGGCATGAGCATCGCCCGCGCCGTAGTGGAACACATTGCGGACAAGGATGGCGGCATGGGCTGCAAAACGCTGTTTGCCACCCATTATCACGAGCTGACGGATTTGGAAAACGCCATTGACGGCGTGAAGAATTATAACATCGCTGTAAAAAAGCGCGGCGACGACATTACGTTTCTGCGGCGCATCGTGCGCGGCCCGGCGGACGACAGCTACGGCATTGAGGTTGCAAAGCTGGCGGGTCTGCCCGGCGAGGTGACAAAGCGCGCGAAGGAAGTGCTCAAGGTGCTGGAGGCCACCGCGCCCAACGCCGATAAGGTGACGCAGCTGGACTTCGGCAATTTTGAAAAATTCGCGGCAGCGCCCGTGCCCAGCGAGCTGGTGGACAAGCTGACAGCGGTGGATGTGGAAACGCTCACGCCGCTGGAAGCGTTGAATTTTTTGTATGAACTGAAACAGACACTGGTAAAATAAGCGCGCCCGGCGCGCGGGAAAGGGCGGTGCTGCGCATTGGCAGTTATTCATGTGTTGGACAAGCATACCGCGGAACTCATCGCGGCAGGCGAGGTGGTGGAGCGCCCCGCCTCGGTTGTAAAGGAGCTGACGGAGAACGCCATTGACGCGGGCGCCACCGCAGTTTCCGTTTCCGTTGAACGCGGCGGCATCGCAATGATCAAAATCGCGGACAATGGCTGCGGCATCGAGGCCGAGTACATCCCGACGGCGTTTATCCGCCACGCAACGAGCAAGATCGAGAAAGAGGGAGACCTGGAGAGCATTCATACCCTGGGCTTCCGCGGCGAAGCGTTGGCCTCCGTGGCCAGTGTGTCCCGCATTGAGCTTCTCACAAAGACGGATGCGGACGAGTATGCGTATCTGTACCGCATCAGCGGGGGAGAAGAACAGGGCATTGAGCCGGCCGCACGTCCTGTCGGAACAACGATCACTGTGCGGGATCTGTTTTACAACACGCCCGCACGTATGAAGTTTTTGAAAAAGGACACCAGTGAAGGCAACTATGTGGCAGATGTTGTCACACAGCTTGCGCTCTCCCACCCGGAGGTTTCGTTCAAGTTCGTGCGGGACGGAAAACCGCAGTTCCAGACGCCCGGCGACGGAAAACTGCTGGGGGCGGCGTATGCCGTGCTTTCCCGTGATTTTGCAAAGGACCTTGTGCCTGTGGAGCACACGGCGGGCAGCTACACGGTGCGCGGCCTTGTTACGCCGCCGAAAAGCGCCCGTGCAAGCCGCGCCATGCAGTATTTTTTTATCAATGGACGCTTTGTCAAGAACCGCACGATGATGGCGGCGCTGGAGGCCGCCTATAAAGGCGTGATGATGCAGGGAAAATTCCCGGGCTGCGTGCTTTCCATCGAGATGCCGCCGCAGTTGGTGGATGTGAACGTCCACCCGGCCAAAACAGAGGTGCGTTTCGCCCGGGAAAAAGATGTGTTCGATGCGGTATATCAAAGCGTTAAATGCGTACTCATCACGCCGCAGAGCACGGAAAAGGTGTTTTCTTTCGGCGGTGCGGAAAGGGCGTTCCCGGCGGATGAAAAGGCGCCGGATGCAGCTGCGAAGAAGGAGCCGTCCGAGAGCGCCCCGGCCGAAGAGCCCGCGCGCGGCCCGGGCGCATTGCGCCCGGCGTCCCGTGCCGTTCTGGACGCACCGGTGAGGCCCGTCCCGGCACGTCCGGAGCCGTCCGCCGTACCGCTGCCCGGCCAGGTGAAAGCGTACAGTGAAATGATCACTGCTCTCTCAAGTGAATCTGCTGTTCCGTACCGTTCGGCAAAGGCGCCGGATATATGGGCTGATGAGGACGCGGCGGAGGATGTCGGCTTTATGCCGCACACTGTCTGCCGGCGGCAGGAGGGAACGCCGGGCGTGCAGACCCTGCCGGAGGACCGGGCCCTGAACAGCTTTGCGGCGGGAGAAACAGCCGGGACGGAAAATACCGCCGCGCCGCAGATGGAGGCTGAAACGCCCCATCAGACTGCTTTTGCGCCTGTGGAAGAAGAACAGCGGCGCGATTCGCTTCGTTTTGTGGGCGAGGTGTTTGACACGTACATTGTCACCCAACGGGGAAACGACATGTGCCTTTTGGATAAGCACGCCGCCCACGAGCGCATTATCTATGAATCTTTGGCGGCATCGTATGGGAAGGTGAGCAGCCAGATGCTGCTGGTGCCCGTAACGGTGCAGCTTTCCGCGGAAGAAAAGGATGCACTGGTGCAAAGTGAAATGCTTTTACAGGACAGCGGTCTGGAAGTGGAGGACTTCGGCGGCAATTCTGTCGTGGTGCGCGCCGTCCCGGCGGACGTCGTGCCCGAGGATGTGGAGGATCTTGTGGTGGAGCTGGCCAGCAGGCTGGTCTCCAACCCGCGGTATACCACCAGCGAAAAAACAGAATGGGTGCTGCACTCCATCGCGTGCCGCGCGGCCATCAAGGCGGGAGATAAAACGCACGCTGCACAGCTGCTGCGCTTGGCGGAGGATGTGCTGGACGGCAGAGTGCCTCCGTTCTGTCCCCACGGACGGCCCATCGTGCTGAAGATCACCAAAAAGGAGCTGGAAAAGCAGTTTGGCAGACAAGGCTGATATCATCGTGATCTGCGGTCCCACGGCTACGGGGAAAACAGCGCTCTCTGTTGCGCTGGCAAAGCTGCTGGACGGCGAGGTCGTTTCGGCGGATTCGATGCAGATCTATAAAGGGCTTCGTGTGGGAACTGCACAGGCGACGCCGGAGGAGATGAAAGGTGTGCCGCACCATCTGGTGGGATTTCTTCCGCCGGAAGAACGGTTCTCTGTTGCGGACTATGTCAGGCACGCAGGCGAGTGTATCGCGCAGATCACGGCACGCGGACGCGTTCCAATCGTGGCCGGCGGCACCGGATTGTATATTTCCAGCCTTGTAAATGGAATAGACTTTACACCGGATAAGGCGGACCCGGCCGTGCGGGCACGGCTGGAAACCGAGCTGATGGAGCAGGGCGTCGGCCCGCTTTATGCGCGGCTGCAGCAGGTGGACCCGGAGTGTGCGGCGAAGCTGCACCCCAACAACCACGGGCGAGTGTTGCGTGCACTGGAGCTGTATGAGCAAACGGGCGAGACGATGTCCTGCCGGCTCGCGCGCTCCCGTCCGGCGCAGCAGCCGTATCGCGCTTTGCTGATAGGGCTGAATATGCCGGAGCGCGCACAGCTTTATGCGCGCATTGATGCGCGGGTAGACGCGATGCTTGCACATGGATTGCTGGAAGAGGCGCGCCTGGTGTATGCCAACAGAGATGCCTACCATACCGCGGCGCAGGCCATTGGCTACAAAGAATTTTTTCCTTATTTTGAAGGAAAGGAACCGTTGGAAGTATGCACGGCGGCGCTCAAACAGGCGTCCCGTAATTACGCCAAGCGGCAGCTTACCTGGTTCCGGCGGATGGACGGCCTGATTTGGCTGCCCGCAGGGGAGCCGGAAGCGGCGGAGGCGGCCGCCCGGCTTTGGGCAGGGCATGTGAAGAAAAATTGCGGCGATCAAATATAAGGAATAACGGATATATGGAAAACTGGCCGGTAAGAAAAAAGAAAAAACGGTACAGAGGACTGATTTTGGCTCTGCTGATGCTCGTGCCCGCCGGATATATCGGCGTTCAGATGGTACAGGTGCTGCGTACGAATTATCAAACGCAGACCGCGGTGGCATATTCAATGTCCGACGTCGTCCGCTGCGACGGGATGCTCGCCATGGATGAGACGGTCATCCCTTATGAGGGAGCGGGCGTCCTGGGCTATCAGGTGAACAACGGCGAGCGTGTCTCGGCAGGCACGCAGGTAGCGCGATTGTTCGCCGACGAAGCGAGCGCACAGAACCGGACGCTCTCCGAAAAGCTGACGGAGGAGCTTTCGGTGCTGGAAAAGTCCCAGGCGGGCGCGGCTGCCGACGTTGAGGCGCTGATGAATCAGAACCAGCAGGGTATCTATTCGGCGCTGGATCTGCTGGAGAGCGGCAATTACACAGGATTATCGGATGCGCGGGCTTCCATCCAGCTTGCGCAGAATAAGATGCAGCTCACGATGGGGGTCGTATCGGATTTCAGCGCCCGCATTGCGGACCTGACGGCGCGGCGCGACGCGGCGGATGCCGCCAGCGTATACACACCGATAACAGCTCCGGCGGCCGGATATTTTGTCTCCGCGCAGGACAGCGAGAAGCAGATGTATACGCCTGAGGCGCTGGCGGCCATGTCTCCGGCAGAATTGAAGGATGCGCTGGCACAGCCTTCCCAAACGAACGACGCAAACGTAGCGGGCAAGCTGATTTTGGACTACCGCTGGCGTTATTATGGCCTTGTGACGCAGAAACAGGCGGAAAAGTTCGTGGAGGGAACGCGCGTCGAGATCTCGTTCCCAAACGTATCGGCCGAATCGGTGCCCGCCACCGTGGTGAATGTTACGGTGGATGAGGAGAACGGTACTGCCAAGGTGGAATTGCTTTGTGATTACATCAACGAGACAGTTGTGACGCTGGAGCATGAAAAAGCAGATATAACGTTCGCCACCTATGAGGGAATCCGTATCGACCGACAGGCACTGCACATCGTTGAAGGGCAAAACTGCGTGTTTGTCAAATACGGAAACCTGGTGTACCAGAAAAATATTACGATCCTGTTTGAAAACGAGGATTACATTCTGGTGCCGTCGAAAACAACGACGGGCGAAAATGAGGTAAAACTGTTCGATGAGATTGTTGTGCGCGGTACAGATCTGTACGACGGAAAAATATTGTAGCTTTTTTGTGTGCCTTTTTACACAAATTTGCAACTGTTTATTGACATCCGCCACAAAAACAAGGATAATAACGATGATAGTATCCAATTTGTTGTGCCGGTGCGGATACAAAACCGTTACAATCGTGGCGCGGCGGCGCATGCGTCTGCGCGCGGCCAGCTTGCCATAAAAAGGAGATTTCAGAGATGAGTATGTTCGATAAGATCAAAGGTATGATGGGCGTGCCCGACGACGACGATTACGATGACGACGATATGGATTTCGTGAATGAGAATACAGGCTATGCGGCGCAGGACGATTATGTCCCCGAAGAACAGGATGTTACGCCCAAACGCAATAAGGTCGTGAATATCAACTCCACCATGCAGCTGCAGGTAGTGCTTGTGAAGCCTGAGCGTTTTGATGATGCCAGCGCCATCGCGGACCATCTGAACGCCAAGCGCACCGTGGTTTTGAACCTGGAATCCACAAATAAGGAGGTCTCCCGCCGTCTGGTGGATTTTCTCTCCGGCGTGGCGTATGCAAACAACGGCCAGATCAAGCGCGTTGCCAACAGCACTTTTATCATCACCCCGTATAATGTGGATATCATGGGGGATCTGCTGGACGAGCTTGAAAGCAACGGCGTGTTCTTCTGATTTTGAGAGGCTACATACCGCCCGCGGACGACGATGAGCGCTTGTTCGTCCGCCGCCTGGGGGACCTTGTGCAGGTCGTGCGCCAGCGCGGGACGTCCCGCAGCACCCCGTTTTTAAGCGATCGCCAGCAGGAACTGGCCCGCGCCGCTCTTGCGGGGTTGGGCTTTGAGGGATATGCTTTCGACGGCGGCTATCCGGATGCCGAACGGCGGATTCTGCGCCTTTTCGGTGAATATGGGGCGCAGGAGCCGCTGCCCGCCGTATGTCTGTTTGCGCAGACCCTGCGGGCTGACAGAGCACTCACTCACCGGGATTATCTGGGCGCACTGATGTCGCTGGGAATCAGGCGCGAATGCATCGGCGATATCCTTTTGTCGGAAGACGGAGCATATCTGTTCGTTCTGGATACGGTCGCGCCGCTGGTGTGCGACGAGCTTTCCAGCGTGGGGCGCTGCAGCGTATGTGTGCGCGCGGGCCGGGCGGAGGAACTGCCCGGCCGGGAAGAGCGCCCGGCACAGACGGCGACGGTGGCCTCGCTGAGGCTGGACGCTGTGCTGGCCGCCATGCTGCATATCAGCCGTGGGGATGCGGTGCAGCTTGTGAAAAGCGGCATGGTGGAAGTGAACCACGTTTCCACGGTGTCCGCGCATTATGAAGTGTTTGAAAACGACGTGTTCAGCATCCGCGGACGCGGCAAGTACAAGCTGTGCGGCGTGGGTGCCAAAAGCCGGAAGGGCCGCACCTTCGTGTCCTATATTGAATATTAACAGGGGGAACAATCTCTATGAACGCTGAAGATATCCGCAACGTTACCTTTGACAAGGTCATGCGCGGCTACCGGCCCGAGGAAGTGGACGCTTATCTGGACCAGGTGGCGGCAGAACTGGAACGCCTGCAGACGGAAAAAGCGGATGCGGAGAAAAAAATGTACATCCTTGCGGAAAAGGTGGACCAGTACCGCAATGATGAAGAAACGCTGAAGACAGCGCTCCTCAATGCCCAGCGTATGGGTGAGAGCGTCATCCATGAGGCGCGCCAGAAGGCTGAGACCATCATTTACGATGCAACGAGCAAGGCAAGCCAGGCGCGGGAAGAAGCCGTGGAAAAGGTAGCTGAAGAGGAGATGCTGCTGGCCCGCCTGAAAGCGGAGGTGGCGCATTTCAAGGGCGAAGTGCTGAACCTGTATAAGCAGCATATCGAATCGCTGAGCATGATCCCGGGCGCGGAAGAAAAAAAGAAAAAGGCGCCGGAGGCGCCCAAGGCTGAAGAACAGCCCGAGCCTGCCCCGGAGGAAGCGCCGAAGGAAGAGCCTGCGGCGGAGGCGCAGCCTGCCGCAGCCCCGGCCGAACCGGGACAGGAGGCTTCGTTCGAGGAGTATCAGGACATTACTTTTGAGGACTAACTGAACATGTGTGGCATAGCGGCGTTTGTTTTAAGCGCCGCTATGTTATGGTTTACGGCATTTTTGCATTTTTCGGCATTTGCAGACCATTTTCTGTGGATTTGCCTGCAAAAACGGAGAGAGTCTGGCTTTTCAAAGTGCCAATCAAAGAAAGGAACGTACCATTGCTGATATCTGTAATCATTATCATTGCACTGACAGGGCTGGATCAGCTCACAAAGCATCTTGCCACGGTTTATCTTGCGCCGGTAGGGGCGATGCCGTTCATTCCCGGCGTCATGGAGCTGCGCTATGTGCTGAACGACGGCGCAGCCTTCAGCATGCTGGCAGACGCCGAGTGGGGGCGCGTGTTCCTCATCGTCGTAACGGGCCTTGCGCTGGCGGCGCTGGCGGTGTATTTTTTCTGGAAGAAGCCGTCTTCCTGGTTGGAGCGCTGGGTGTTTATCCTGATTTTTTCCGGCGGTTTGGGCAATCTGATCGACCGTGTGCTCAACGGGTATGTGGTCGATTTCTTTGCTACCACATTCATGAATTTCGCTGTATTCAATGTGGCGGATTGCTTTGTGTGCGTCGGCGCCGCGTTGTTTGTCATCGCCGTGCTGCGTCAGGAGCTGAACGCCAAAAAGGAGCAGAAGGCCGGGACGGATGAAAACGCTTGAATATACCGCCGGTGCCGAAGATACGGGCCGCCGCATCGATGCCGCGTTGGCAGCGGCGTTCCCGGAACTGACGCGAAGCTTCGCACAGCAGCTTCTGGCAGAGGGCCGTGTACTGTGCAACGGACGTTCCGTCGCCAAAAGTGCGCGCCTTACACAAGGAGATGCGTTGTGTGTTTCGCTGCCGGACGCCCAGCCGGTGGAAATCATTCCGCAGGATATCCCGCTGGATATCGTTTACGAAGACAGCTCGCTGCTGGTTGTCAATAAACCCAAGGGAATGGTGGTCCACCCGGCGGCGGGAAACCCGGACGGCACACTGGTGAACGCACTGCTGTACCACTGCGCGGGCAGGCTCTCCGGCATCAACGGCGAAGTGCGTCCCGGCATCGTGCACCGCATCGACAAGGACACCAGCGGCCTGCTTGTAGTGGCAAAAGACAACGAGACGCATCTTTCGTTGTCGCAGCAGTTCGCCGTGCACAGCATCGCCCGGGTATACCATACTGTGGTATACGGCGGTTTTGCTGCGGACGACGGATTTGTGGAGGGGAACATCGGTCGTCATCCTGTGGACCGAAAGCGTATGGCCGTCGTGCCAAAGGGCGGCAAAGCCGCTTATACGGCCTACCATGTGGAGGAGCGCTTTCCCGCCTTTACACATCTTTCCGTAAGGCTCCGGACTGGGCGAACCCATCAGATCCGCGTACATCTTGCGAGCATCGGCCATCCGGTTGCCGGGGATGCGGTTTACGGCCCGCGTAAGGTGATCACCCAGCTGGAGGGCCAGTGCCTGCATGCAAAAACGCTCGGCTTCATTCATCCCGCAACAGGCGCGTACGTCGAGTTCGACAGCCCGCTGCCCGAATATTTCACGGCCTTTACCGGCCGTCTGCAAAAGGAAATGTAACGCTATGATCCGCTCCCTCAAGGATATCCTCGTCGTTTCGGACATGGACAACACGCTGCTCACACCAGAGGACGGCGTGCCCTTTGTGAACCAGGTGACCATGCGGCTGTTCTGCGCGCTGGGCGGCCATTTTACCGTGGCCACGGGCCGCACGATGGAATCAGCCGGACGGCATCTGGACTCGATGACGCTTTCTGCACCCGCTATCCTGTATGGCGGGGGCGTTATTTACGATTTCGAACACGATATCCGCATCCGAAATACACTGCTGTCCAAGCCGTCGGCGCGCCGGGCGGTGTGCGATGTATTGGCACGTTTCCCGGGAGTGGGCGTGGAGATTATGACCGAGGACGGCGGCATCTGCGTGGTGCGGGCCAATGAATATACCTACCGCCACACGGTCCATGAAGGGCTCACTTACCGCATGGCGCCGCTGGAGGAGCTGGATGGCGGTTGGAATAAGGTGCTGTTTGCCTGCTCCCATGAAATGCTGATGCAGATCCAGGATTTTCTGGACGCACGCAAATATCCCGGCGTCTACTTCATTGCGACCAACCGCAACTATTTTGAGATCATGCCGGAGGGCGCGGCCAAGGGGGCGGCGCTGGGAGAACTTTGCACCTATATGGGCATCCCGATAGAAAACACGGTGGCCATCGGAGATTATTTCAATGACATTGAGCTGATGCGCGCGGCCGGGCATTCCGTGGCGATGGGGAACGCGCCCAAGGAGGTGCAGCTCGCGGCGGACACCGTAACAGGCAGATGCCTGGACGGCGGCGTGGCCGAGGTGCTTTACGGGTTGATTCGTAAATACGGATGATTGTAAAAAGCGTGTAAAATGGAGCGTGCCTTGGGCGGGATATGGTATAATAACCTCAAGTCCGCCGCTTGCGCGGCCGCGCGCTCTTCGTGCGCTGATGCGCTTTCGCGCATGGACTTGAGAACATTGAACCATGCAAAACCGCAGTGAATGCGGTTTTGTCGAGGCCGCTTCGCGGCGCCATGGTATAATAACCTCAAAGCCGCCGCTTGCGCGGCTGCGCGCACTTCGTGCGCTGATGCGCTTCCGCACATGGGCTTTGAGAACATTGAACCATGCAAAACCGCGGCAGGCGCGGTTTTGTTGGGGCCGCAGCACGGCGCCACGGTATAATGACCTTGGATATTGCCGCCTGCGCGTTGTCCCGGATGAATGCTTCAGAATAGGGGATGATAGAATGGGACGCCGCTTTGCCGCGGCTTGGTGGGCGGCGTTGTGTGCCGTCCTTGTGTGCCTTTGCGCAACGGCGCCGCCCGTGCGGCAGGCTGAATATCCGCCCTGGGACGGAGCGCCGTATTTTGACGCGGGGCCGGACAGGGTGGATGTCAATACTGCGCCCGCCGCGGAACTGGAGACGCTGCCCGGCATCGGGGAGAAAAAGGCGCTGGCAATCGTGGAATACCGCGAGGCGAACGGACCTTTCCGCGCGGTGGAAGAACTGGAACGGGTAAAAGGCATCTCGGAGCGCACCGTAGACGGCATGCGGGCGTATGTCCGGGTTTCCTGAGCCGTGGGAGCACGGCGGCGCGGTGCCGGCTGAAAGGACCGTGCGTTTATTTAAAGGGGAGTTTTTTATGGAACAGCCGCATACGAGGGAGATATTCATCAACCGGGAGCTGAGCTGGCTTGAATTCAACCGGCGCGTCCTGGACCTTGCGAAGGACAAGACGGTCCCGGTTGGCGAGCAGCTGAAGTTTGCCGCCATTTACGCGAGCAATCTGGATGAATTTTTCATGGTACGCGTGGGGTCATTGTACGACCGTACGCTGGTGGGCGGCGATGAAAAAGAGAACAAGACGGGCATGACGCCCGCTCAACAGCTGGACGCCATTATGCCTAAGGTCGCGGAGCTGCAGCAGCACTGCGATAAAATTGTGGCGAAGCTGTATGAGAATGTGGGTGTGTTGGGCTACCGCAGGGTAGATTTTGCGCACCTGAGCAAAGAAGCGGAGCATTTCTGGCGTAAATATTTCATGCAGGAGATATTTCCCGTCCTTTCTCCGCAGATCATCGACCGGCGGCATCCCTTTCCGTTTCTGCGCAACAATGAGGTGTATGTCGGCACCATTCTGAAGGGAAAGGGAGACGCGCAGTCTTCCTTTGGTTTGGTACCCATCAGCACGCAGTTCCAGCGTATCATATTTGTGCCGTCGGGCGACTCTGTCGCTTTTGCGCTGGTGGAAGAGATGGTGGAACATTTCGCGGGCCTGATCTTCGGCAAGAACACCGTGCAGAGCCGGTGCATTTTCCGCGTGACGCGCAATGCGGATATCACAGTGGATGAAGGCATGTTCGACCACGACGTGGACTATCGCGAGATTATGAGCGATCTTTTGAAAAAGCGCCGCAAGCTGGCGGCCGTGCGCTTGCAGACAACGCCGCGTGCTCCGGCGGAGATCGTCGGGTTCCTGCGCGAAAAGCTGATGCTGCCCGCAAAACAGGTGTTTGAGCAGACGACGCCGCTGGATATGTCCATTGGCTTCAAGATATCCGCGCGCATCGCGCAGGACGGCCATACCGAGCTGTTTTACCCGGTGAAGCGTCCCATGCTGCCGCCGCCGGATTTTAATCTTGCCCGTGTGGTGGAAACGCAGGACGTACTGCTTTCTTATCCGTACCAGAGCATCCGGCCCTTCATCCGCATGCTCAACGAGGCTGCGCAGGACCCGGACGTGCTTTCCATCAAAATGACGCTGTACCGCGTGGCACATGAATCCAAGATCATCGAGGCGCTTATCTCCGCGGCCGAAAACGGCAAGGAGGTCGTTGCCATTGTGGAGCTGCGCGCGCGCTTCGACGAACAGAACAACATCGACTTTTCCAAGCAGCTGGAGGAGGCGGGCTGCACGGTCATCTACGGCTTTGAGGCATACAAGATCCATTCAAAGTTGACGCTCATCACAAAGAAAAAGGGCAATCAGCTGCACTATATTGCCCAGATCGGCACAGGCAATTACAATGAAAAGACCTCCGAGCAGTATACGGACCTTTCGTTTATCACGACCGATCTTGGCATCGGCTCCGAGCTGGCAACCGTGTTCAATAATCTTGCGATCGAACGCCTGACAGAGCACGCAGGCAACCTTCTGGTCGCGCCGCTGTGCTTCAAAAGCGTGCTGATGCAGGAGATGGACGCGGAGATCGAGGCGAAACGCATGGGGAAGGACGCACGCATCATTCTTAAGTGTAATTCCATCAGCGATAAGGATATCATTGAAAAAATATCCGAAGCGTCCTGCGCGGGGGTATCTGTGCAGATGATCGTGCGCGGCATCTGCTGCATCAAAGCCGGGGTACCCGGCCTGACGGAAAATGTCACGGTGCGCAGCATCGTGGGCCGCTATCTGGAGCACGAGCGTGTGTATGCTTTTGGCTGCGGGCAGGATACACGGGTGTATATCGCGTCGGGCGATTTTCTTACCCGCAACACCGAACGACGTGTCGAGGTGGGCGTGCGTATTCAGGACAGACGCATTGCGGGTGAGCTGCTGCAGATGCTGGATCTGCAGCTGCGCGACAATGTGAATGCCCGGGAAATGCAGCCGGACGGCACCTATCCCAAGGTGAAGCCTGCGCCGGACGCGTCCCGCGTTGACAGCCAGCTCGGCATGTATGATATGCTGGCCGGCACGTGGCCCGCCATGCCTGCGCCGCGCCCGGCGGGGGAACCGGTACGCCGTGCGCCGACAGCACGCCGCCATGCTGCCGCTTTGCAGCAGCCTCAGCGCCGCCCGGCAGCGCCGCGCCCGCAAACGCTGCTGGGCAGGCTCAGGAACCTGCTGGGACGCTGACCCTTCCCAAATTACCGGCCCGGACAATCTGTTGTACACAGGCTGTCCGGGTTCTTTTTTTGGCGTTCGCCGCATAGCCTTTTTAAAGGAATGAGCGTTCCGAAAAACCGGGATAAAAAGGTGCGTGACGTTGATGTGGGAAAAGGACAGCGGGCGGCAGGAGGAATGGATGCGGCTGAATGAGGACCCTCCGGAGGAAATTGGCACACCAGAAGCGGGATGGGACGGAAAGGCGCGCCGGACACAGCGGCCGCAGGGGGAACGGGCCGAGCGGTTTGAGCTGCCCGAGCCGGTTCCGGGAACATTTTCGGCGGCTGCGGGAGACCGGGAGGACATGCCGGAGGGGCAGCGGGACGCGGGAACAGCGCCGGTGGAACAGCTCTACCCCACAGCAAAGATGAAGCCGGAGCCGTTCACGGTGCCTCAGGTAAACTCGGGCGAAGAGCATGTCCTGTTCGTGCAGGTTCTGCTGTGCGCGCTGTTGGTGGCGTTTGTGTTTTTTGCGCGCAGCGCCGGCGCGCCGTTTCTGGAGGACATGAGGGCTGAGTATCACGAGATGATGACAGCGGGCGTGGAATTTTCCACGGATAACGCATTTGCGCGGTTTGCAAATGGCGTGGTGGAGGATCTGCGTATGGGCGCGGAGCGGCTGGTCCAGCAGTTGGAAGATCCGGAGGCGTTGGACGGGCAGGGCGGCTTTTGGCCCGGTATCGAAAAACGTGAGGTGCCTGACGGCGCTTCCATGGACGATTATACGCTGCCGCAGGAGCTTCTGCTGCCGGTGGCGGGGCCGGTCACTTCGGGGTACGGTTTCCGGGATAACCCGGTGAACGGTGCGGATGATTTCCATGCGGGTGTCGACATCGCGGCGGCAGAGGGCACGCCTGTGGCAGCGGCACAGTCCGGCCAGGTGGTGCGCACGGGCTACAACCGTCTGCGGGGCTATTATATCATTATCCGCCATGAGGGCAGTGTCCAGACGCTGTACCAGCATCTCTCTTACATCTTTGTGCGCGGAGGGGAGACGGTCACGCAGGGGCAGACTGTTGCAGCGGTGGGAAGCACAGGCCTTGTGACCGGCCCGCACCTGCATCTGGAGATCATTCTCGACGGCGTGCGGGTGGACCCGATGCCCAGTTTTCCGCAGCTGGCCGCATGAGCGGGCCGTCGGTGCAGCCTGTACTGCTGTGCGCCTGCCTGGCGGCGGGGCTTTTGTTCGACCCTATGGGCTTTCTTCGCATGACACTGGTGTGCGCTTTCGTTCATGAAAGCGGGCATGTGCTGGCATATATGCTGTGTGCGCATAAATTGCCCGGTCTCCATTTCAGCGCGGGAGGCATCGGGCTTTCGGGAGCGGAGCAGTTGCCCCGCACACAAGAGCTATGGGTGCTGGCTGCGGGGCCGCTGGCGAATTTTATCATGGCGGCGCTGCTTTTTTTGCAGCTTCACCGGCAGGCGAGCTACGCACTGTATTTTCTCGCTGCCGTCAGTTTGTGTACGGGCGTTTACAACCTGATGCCGTTCGGCGTGTTAGACGGCGCGCGCCTGCTGCAGAATTTGCTGCCTGTGGAAAAGCAGGATGCGCTGCGCCGTGCCCAGCGGCTGCTGTTGTGCCTGTTTTGCGCGGCGGCGCTCGGCTTTGCGCTGTTGGGCGGGATGCCGCGCGGCGCTCGTGCGGCGGCTTTCCTGGGGCCGGGTTATCTGCTGGCAAAGGAGTTCAGGCAAAAATAAAGAAGAAAGGCCTGCGCAGCGCGTGAATGGCACCGTGCACAGGCCTTTTCTGTTTGCATTCTGCGCGCAAATACGGTATAATGACCCCAAAACTGCCGCTTGCGCGGCCGGGCGTGTGCGCGGCACACGCCCTGTGCTGGCGCACAGAGCTTTGAGAACATTGAACCATGCAAAACCGCAGCAGATGCGGTTTTGTTGAGGCCGCTTCGCGGCGTCATGGTATAATATGCCCGCTTAGTGAATGCGGGCCGCGGGCGGGGCGTGAGTTTGGCGGCATAGATGTCATGTTTTTTAAGTGAATGCCAAGCGGAACGTGAAGTGTGAGCTTGGGGTATGGTGAAACAACGCGGGGGTATAAGCCCGAAAAAGGGAAAGGATGTTTGAACGCTTGGATGAAAAGCTGAAAGCTGCGCTTGCCGCAGTGCAGAAACCGGGCCGCTATACCGGCGGCGAACCGGGCTGCGTATATAAGGAGAAGGAGAAGCTGGACCTTCGGTTCGCTTTCTGCTTTCCGGATACCTACGAGGTGGGCATGTCCTTTCTGGGCATGAAAATATTGTATGAGATCCTCAACAAACGGGACAACATCTGGTGTGAACGTGTGTTCATGCCTTGGGTGGACATGAAGGAGCAGATGCAGCAGCGGGATATTCCGCTGTATGCGCTGGAGAGCAAAGACCCGCTGGGGATGTTCGACGTAGTGGGTTTTACACTCCAGTATGAACTTTCCTACACCAATATTCTTGCCATGCTCGACCTGGCGCACATTCCGTTTTATGCAAAGGACAGAGGAGAGGATGCGCCGTTCATTGTGGCGGGCGGCCCGTGCGTGTGCAACGCTGAGCCGCTGGCGGATTTTTTTGACCTGATGATGCTGGGCGAGGGCGAGGTGCAGCTGCCTGATGTGTGCGACACCATCATTCAGGGGCGCAGAGAGGGGCTCACCAAACGGGAGATATTAAAGCGCCTGTGCCATATCGAAGGCGTTTACGTGCCCGCGTTTTACGATGTGTCCTATCGGTCCGACGGCCGCGTGGAAGCCATCACGGCGAAAGAAGGCGCGCCGGCCGTGGTGCGCAAGGCCATCATTCAGGATATGAACAGCCAGCCGCTGCCGGAGAATTTTGTGGTGCCGATGATCGGTGCGGTGCACGACCGCGCGCAGATCGAAGTGCTGCGCGGCTGCGTGCGGGGCTGCCGTTTTTGTCAGGCGGGCTTCATCTATCGTCCCATGCGTGAGCGGGATGCGGATATGCTCTCCAAGGCGGGGCGCAGCCTGTGCGGGAATACAGGTTACGATGAGATCTCTCTGACGTCGCTTTCCACCAGTGATCACAGCCAACTGGAAACACTGCTGGACGATATGCTGGAATGGACGCCCAAAGAGCATGTGAGTATGTCGCTGCCGTCGCTGCGCATCGACAACTTTTCGGAGTCTCTGGTTCGCAAAACCACCAAGGTGCGGAAAAGCGGCCTTACCTTTGCGCCTGAAGCCGGAACACAGCGTCTGCGGGACGTCATCAATAAAAACGTTACCGAGGAAGAGATCGAGCGCACCTGCAACCTTGCCTTCAGCGCCGGCTACACCTCCGTGAAGCTCTACTTCATGCTGGGCCTGCCCACAGAGACGATGGAGGACGTTGAGGGAATTGCCGACACGGCGCAGCGCATTGTGGACCTCTATTATAAAAACGAAAACAAACCCAAGGGCCGCGGCGTGCAGGTCTCCATCAGCGTGGCGTGTTTTGTGCCGAAGCCTATGACGCCGTTCCAGTTCGTGGGCCAGAATACCGAGGATGAGCTGCGTGAAAAACAGCAGCATCTGCTGCGCAGCGTCAAAAGCCGGAAAATCAGTGTGAGCTACCACGACAGTCATACCAGTTTTCTGGAGGCGGTCTTTGCGAAGGGCGACCGGCGGCTCTCCCGGGTTCTGGTGGAGGCTTACCGCCGGGGCTGCTGCTTTGACGGCTGGGACGAGCAGTTTCGCTATGATACATGGCTGGAGGTGTTTCGCGACCTTGGCTTTGATACTGCTTTTTACGCGAACCGCACCATCGGTCTGGACGAGGTTACACCCTGGAGCCACCTGGACTACGGCGTGAGCAGGGAGTACCTGGTGCGGGAATACCAAAAGGCGCTGGGCGCGCAGACCACGCCGCCGTGCAACCGCGCGTGCAGCGGCTGCGGCGCAAATAAGCTGCTGGGAGGTGCCTGTTTTGACTACGATTAGAGTCTGGTTCACCAAAACGGGAGAGGCGTCTTATATTTCGCTGCTGGATCTGCAGCGGGTGATGCAGCGCGCGCTCAAGCGTTCGGGCTTGCCTGTCTGGTATACACTGGGGTTCAACCCTCACATTTATATGACGTTTGCCGCGCCGCTGTCTCTGGGGCAGGAGAGCTTGGCCGAGACGGTGGACTTCAAGTCCGAGGCGGAGGGGTACGACTGGGACGCCGCGGCTCCGGCGCTTTCTGCGTGCCTGCCCCGGGGCATTAAGGTGACGCGCATTGCGCCCGCCGTGCTGGATGCGGGCGATATTGCGTGCGCCGCTTATGAGGTGCGCTACGCGGAAAAAGACGCGCAGGCGGCATGCGCAGCATGGGAGGCCTATAACGCGGCGCCCGCGGCCGAGGTAGTGAAGGAGGGCAAGCGCGGAAAGAAAAAAACAGTGGATCTGAAAGCGCATTTGCCGGAGGTACAGCTTATGCGGAAAAACGGCGGCCTTGTGGTGTGTATGCGTTTGCCTGCGGGCAGTGTGCTGAATGTAAACCCGGTTCTGGTGCTGGGGTGGCTGGAGCAGCAGCACGGCCTGCCCGCCGCATCGGGAGATATCCTGCGCACCGGGATCTACACCCGAAACGGCGAAAAATTTTCCTGAAATGCTTGCATTCGGAATTGCCATGTGGTATTATATTTAGGCGTTATATCCACTGTGCCAACAGCGGGGTTAATGTCACACATTAAACGGACAGTCCTCTGCCGGCGCTCCGCCGGGTATGAATGTCTAAATAAACATGGAGGATTGTACAACAATGGACGCAATGAAAATCATTACCGAAGGCATGATCAAAGAGGATCGTCCCGAGTTCAACGTGGGCGATACCGTGCGTGTTTCCGTTCGTATCAAAGAAGGCGAGCGTGAGCGTATCCAGGCGTTTGAAGGCACTGTCATCGCGAAGAAGCACGGCGGTGTTGCCGAGACCTTTACTGTGCGCCGCACTGCTTACGGCGTGGGCATCGAGCGTGTGTTCCCCGTGAACTCTCCGTTCGTTGAAAAAGTGGAAGTTGTGCGCAAGGGCCGTGTACGCCGCGCGAAGCTCTTCTATCTGCGTGAACGCACCGGCAAGGCCGCCAAGGTCAAAGAACAGCTTCGATAAGTTCACAAAAAGGGACAATGTACATTGTCCCTTTTTTGTTATATTATTGATGAAAAGAAGGTGTGTGCATGGAACCGAAACAGTCTAAGGAAAACGCGCTGTTCGAGTGGTATGATTCACTGGTGTTCGCGCTGGCGGTGATCGTACTGTTTTTTGTGTTTGCCGTGCGCATCATCACCGTTTCCGGCGTTTCCATGCAGCCTACACTTTACGGCGGGGACCGCGTGGCGGTACAGAGCATGCTGTATACGCCCCAGCGCGGCGATGTGGTGGTGGTGGACGGCTACATCAATTACGGAGACCCGTTGGTCAAGCGCATCATCGCTCTGGGCGGCGATACGGTTGATATCAATTTCGAGACAGGCGCTGTGACGCTGAACGGCGCGGTGCTGGAAGAACCTTATATTTCTGCGCCGACGACAACCGGGTACGATGTAGAGTTTCCCGTCACGGTTCCGGAGGGCTGCGTGTTTGTGATGGGCGATAACCGCCCGCGCTCGCTGGACGGCCGCAGCACGGAAGTGGGTTTCATCGACGAGCGGGATATTTTGGGAAAGGTGCTGCTGCGGGTGTTCCCGCTGAGCAGCTTTGGGAAAATCGCATGAAAGAGAGTCTGAGCGCACGCCCCATCCAGTGGTTTCCGGGGCATATGACAAAAACGCTGCGCCTGATGGAAAAGGATATCCGCAATGTGGACGCTGTGCTCCAGCTTTTGGACGCACGCATCCCGCGCAGCAGCCTGAACCCGGAGATTGCGCGCATCACGGCGGGCAAGCCCCACCTGTATGTACTGAATAAAGCAGACCTGGCCGACCCGGACGTGACCGCCCGCTGGGTGGCGTATTTTCGCCGCGGCGGCGACGGCTGCCTTGCCGTTACCAGCAAAAACCGCGGCGGCGTACAGGGCGTAAAAAATGCGATTGAGACGGAATTGGCAGAGCTTCTGGAGCGCCGTGCCGTCAAGGGCATGGCGGGTGCGAAGATCCGCGTGATGGTCGTGGGCATCCCCAATGTGGGAAAATCAACGTTTATCAACAGCTTCGCGGGCGCGGCGCGCGCGAAGGCTGCCGACAGGCCCGGCGTTACGCGGGGCAAGCAGTGGGTGACCGTGGGCAATTATGACCTTCTGGATATGCCCGGCGTGCTATGGAAAAAATTCGACTCCATGGAGGTGGCGGGCAACCTGGCCTTCATCGGTTCCATCAAGGACGATGTGCTGGACATCGAGGCGCTGGCAACGGCGCTGCTGGGTGAAATGCAGCGGATGTATCCGGAGCGTTTGGCGGAGCGTTACCGACTGACAGCGGAGGAGCTGGGGCAGGACGCCTACGACCTGCTGGAGACTGTGGGCCGCAAGCGGGGCATGCTGATGTCCGGCGGTGTGGTGAATACCGAGCGCGCGGCCATTACGCTGGTGGATGAATTCCGAGGCGCAAAGCTGGGCCGCGTTTCGCTGGAAAGGCCGGAGGAAGCATGACGGAGGAACTGTATGCATTCGACGCAGAATACCGCGCCCGTGCGGGTGTCGTGTGCGGCGTGGACGAGGCGGGCCGCGGCCCGTTGTGCGGCCCGGTGTGCGTGGCTGCTGTTATTCTGGACCCCGCAGCTCCGGTGGACGGTGTAAACGATTCCAAAAAGCTTTCGGAAAAAAAGAGGGAGCTGCTGTATCCGCAGATCATTGAAAAGGCGCTTGCCTACAAGATCGTGATGGTGGGGCCTCAGACCATCGACGAGCTGAATATACTGAACGCTACGCTTCTGGGCATGCGGCAGGCTGTGGAGGGCCTTGCGGTGCGTCCGGGGCTGGCGCTCATCGATGGCAACCGGTGCCCGGAGATGGAGATTCCCGCGCAAAGCGTCGTCAAGGGTGACGCCCGTTCGGCGAGTATTTCAGCCGCCTCTATTTTGGCCAAAGTCTCGCGGGACCGGTACATGGAGCAGCTCGCGAAGGAATATCCTCAATACCAGCTGGAAAAGCACAAGGGATATCCGACCAAGCTGCATTACGCGCTGCTGGACGAATACGGCATTCAGCCGTTTTACCGCAGGTCCTTTTTGAAAAAACGCGGTTATGTGTGAGCGGAAGAGTGCCCGCAGGGGCGCCATGGGCGAAAGGCTGGCCGCCGCGTATTACCGGCGCAGAGGATGCCGGGTGCTGGAGATGAATTTTCGCACGCGCCGGGGTGAGATCGACGTCATTGCACAAAAAGGAGACATGCTGATCTTTGCCGAGGTGAAGACGCGGGACGAGGCTGCCGCCGCGCAGCCCGCAGAGGCTGTAACGGCGCAAAAGCGGCGGCGGATCGTTTTGGCGGCACAGGGATATCTGCTGCTTCACCCGGAGCTGGCGGAGAATTTTATGCGCTTCGATGTGGTGGAGGTCACGGTGCCCCGCTTGGGGACGCCGCGGCTGAATTGTATTGAAAATGCGTTTACCTTGTAGAAAAGAAGGCTGTGAAGTTGGACTTTTTTGATTTGCACTGTGACACGGTGTCCCGCCTGACGGAGGGCGGCGGCATCGCGGATGCGGATGCGCACATCAATCTGGAAAAGGCGCGGACACTGGGCCGGTGGGCGCAGGTGTTCGCCGTATTCGTGCAGGACAATGCGCCGGGCGCGGACACGGCTTATGCTTCGTACCGCCGTCAGACCGCCTGTTTTCGGGCGCAGCTCGCCGCGAACAGAGAGCGGATCGTTCAGTGCCGCACAGCGCAGGAGACGGAAGACGCATTTGAAGAGGGCAGGCGCGCGGCCATTCTTTCCGTGGAAAACGGTGCGGCGCTGGGTGGGAGCCTTGAGCGTTTGGCCGAATTCCAGCGCGACGGCGTGCGCTTTCTGACGTTGACCTGGATGGGCGAAAACGAGCTTGGCTGCGGCGGTGAAGCGGGCGGCCCGCTTACGGAGTTCGGCCGTGCAGTGGTGCGTGCGCTGCCGCAGTATGGTATTGTACCGGATGTTTCTCACCTCTCCGACGAGGGTGTGGCGGAGGTGTTTGAATGTTACGGTGGTCCGGTGGTGGCCACGCATTCCAACGTGCGCCGTGTCACGGGGCACCACCGCAACCTGACGGAAAAGCAGATCCGGGAGATCGTACGGCGCGGCGGGTTGATCGGCATCAATCTGTGCAGTGCGTTTTTAAGCAGCGACCGCATGCGGGCATGCAGCGACGACGTATACCGTCATCTGGATGTGTTCCTTTCGCTGGGAGCGCAGGATACGGTGTGCTTTGGAACGGACTTTGACGGCGCACATGTGCCGGAGGATATCCGGGATATCGGGGGCATCCCGCGCTTATACGGGTACCTTCTGGCGCGCGGGCTGCCGGAGACGGTTTTGAACAAGGTGTTTTTTGAAAACGCCTGGGTTTTTTGGAAGCGCACTTTTTAGAAAGGGCTGGGCAGAGCCGCTCTGTCCCACGGAAAAAGAGCAGGCCTTGCAGGGCTGCGGAAAACGGCGGAACAGCCGGATAGCGGCTGTGGCTATAATTGGAGGGGTAAAGTATGAACTACACAAGCACGCGCGACAGTGCTCTCTGCACCGGTGCGTCCACGGCCATTCTCACGGGCATTGCGCCGGGAGGCGGGCTGTTTGTCCCGCAGCAGTTCCCACAGGTGGACATGCGGGAGTTTTACGGCCTGACGTATCCGCAGACGGCGCAGAAGGTGCTGGGCATGTTTCTGACGGATTATGACCCGGATTTTTTAAAAACCGCCACAGAGCAGACATACAGCACCGAAAACTTCGGCGGCAAGGCAGGCTTTGCGGCGCATGTGGCCGGGAATACCTATGCATTGGAGTTGTGGCACGGCCCGACCTGCGCGTTTAAGGATTATGCATTGCAGCTTATGCCGCGTCTGCTGGTAGAGGCCAAAAAAAATCTGGGAGAAACAGGCGTGACAAAGATCCTTGTAGCGACCTCCGGCGATACGGGAAAGGCCGCGCTCGCGGGCTATGCGGGCCTGCCGGGCATCCGTATCGCGGTGTTTTATCCCAACGCGGGCACCAGTGAGGTGCAGCGCCTGCAGATGGCCACGCAGGAGGGAGATAACGTGGCGGTGTATGCTGTCAACGGAAACTTCGACGACGCGCAGACAGGTGTAAAGCGCGTGTTTGCGGACGAGGACCTCGCGCAGGAGCTGGCTGCCAAAAACGAAAAGCTTTCCAGCGCAAACTCCATCAACTGGGGCCGCCTTGTACCGCAGATCGTTTACTATTTTTACAGCTATGCGCAGCTTGCGGAGCGGGGGGATATCGCACCGGGCGCGCCCGTCAGCTTCTGTGTGCCCACAGGCAATTTCGGCGATATCCTTGCGGGTTATTACGCCAAACGTATGGGCCTGCCTGTGGAAAAGCTGATCTGCGCGTCCAATAAAAACAACGTTCTCACGGACTTTCTCACCACGGGTGTTTACGACGCCCGCCGCACGTTCTACAAAACGTCCTCGCCGTCCATGGACATTCTTGTGTCCTCGAACCTGGAGCGCCTTTTGTACCATGTAACACAGGATGCGGCAGCGGTGGCGGGATGGATGCGTGAGCTGGCGGAGCATGGGCATTACACCGTGCCCGCCGAAGTGCTTTCCGCCATCCGGGAGACCTTTGCCTGCGGCTGTGCCAATGACGCGCAGGTGCGGGAGGAGATCCGCGCGCGGTATGAAGCGGACGGATACCTGTGCGACACGCACACGGCGGTGGCGTTCCGTGTGGCACGGCAGCAGGCGGCCGGCGAAACGCCTTGCGTTGTACTTTCCACGGCAAGCCCGTACAAGTTCCCGTGCGATGTGCTGGGCGCGCTGGGGGCGGATGTGCCGGAGGATGAGTTTGAGGCCATGCGCCTGCTGCAGGAAAAGACCGGGGTCCCGGCGCCTGCGAGCCTTGCGGGCCTGCGGGAAAAGCCCGTACGCTTCACGCAGGTGGTGGAAAAGGACGGCATCCGGGCTGCGGCGCTTGCTTTGTAGAGAAAAATGGTGCAATGAAAACGGCCCGTGCATATCACACGAGCCGTTTTTGCGGACATTTTTCGACGAAGCCTAAACTTCCTCAAAGGTCTCGCACATGGTCTCTTCACCGAGGACGGCCATGCGGTTTTTCACTTTGATCTCCTGCGCGGTGCAGCAGCAGTTGCCGTTGTTGTGCACACAGTTCTCTACTTCGCAGCAAATGCCTTCCAGAATCTTTTCGTCCTGCATTTTTATTGCCTCCTTAAAATCAGTTCGCAAAACGCCGCTTCATAGGGCGCGGCGCTTCCTTTTCTTAGTATGGCCGGCCTGCGGCCAGTCATTCGGAGGATGCTATGGCAATTTTTACAATCGGGGATCTTCATCTGTCGCTGGGAACGTCCAAGCCCATGGACATTTTCAGCGGCTGGGAGAACTATGTGGAGCGTCTGCGGGAAAACTGGCTGGCGGCTGTGGGTCCGCAGGATACCGTGGTACTGGCGGGGGACATCTCCTGGGCGATGAAGCTGGAGGACTGCAGTGCGGATTTTGCGTTCCTTCAGAATCTTCCGGGCAGGAAACTGCTCTTGAAGGGGAACCACGATTACTGGTGGACGACCATGGCGAAAATGAACGCCTATCTAGCGGCGAATGGGTTTGACAGCCTGTCTTTTCTGCATAACAATTGTGTTTTTGCAGAAGGGCTTGCACTGTGCGGCACGCGGAGCTGGCTGTTCGACGCGGGCCAGCCTCACGATGAAAAGGTAATGAGCCGCGAATGCGGACGGCTGCGGGCTTCGTTGGAAGCGGCGGGAGATACGGAAAAGGCAGTGTTCCTGCATTATCCTCCGGTCTATCCCCAGGCGGACGCCGGGGAAGTGGTGGCGCTCCTGCGGGAATACGGCGTGAAACGCTGCTTTTACGGCCATTTGCACGGCCCGTCCATTCCGCGGGCGGTGCAGGGGGAGCTGGACGGCATCGAGTATAAACTCATCAGTGCCGACGCACTGCGGTTTTTTCCATATAAAATTTGAATTTGTATAGAAATATTCATAAACGTATGCTATAATTGTACTCTGTAAGTTCAGTATTGGAGGAAATACAATGAATCTCGTCAAAAACGAAAAACTTGAAAACAACAGCCATGAACTGCAATTCTCCATTGACGCCGAAGCGTTCAACGCCGCAATTGCCAAAGCGTTCAAACGCGAGGCCGGTAAATACAACATTCCGGGCTTCCGCAAGGGCAAAGCCCCTCGCCATATGATTGAAAAGATGTTCGGCGCCGATGTGTTCCACTACGATGCCATCAATGACCTGTTCCCCGAGGCGTATGAAGCTGCCGTTGCCGAGAGCGGCATCGAGCCGGTGGACCGCCCCGAGGTGGACATCGTTTCCGCCAGCACCGAAGACGGCGTCGTGCTCAAGGCTGTCGTCACTGTCAAGCCCGAGATGAAGGTGGGCGAATACAAGGGTTTAAAAGCCACAAAGAAAGTCAATACTGTCGAGGACGCCGCTGTGGAGGCCGAGATCGAGCGCATGCGTGAGCGCAACGCCCGCATCATTACCCGTGAGGGCAAGGCTCAGGACGGCGACGTCACGGATATCGACTTCGAGGGCTTTGTGGACGGCGTGGCTTTCGAGGGCGGCAAGGGTGAGCATTTTTCCCTGACGCTGGGCTCCGGCCAGTTCATTCCGGGCTTTGAGGAGCAGGTTGCCGGCCATGAGGCCGGCGAGGAGTTCGAGGTGAACGTCACGTTCCCCGAGCAGTATCAGGCCGAGGAACTGGCGGGCAAGGCCGCTACGTTTAAGGTCAAGCTGCACGAAGTGAAGACCAAGGAGCTGCCCGCCGCGGATGACGAATTCGCGAAGGATGTGTCTGAATACGACACACTGGACGAGCTGAAAGCCAGCATTCGCAAGGGCATGGAAGAGCAGAACGAGAAGAATGCCGAGCTGGAAGTGGAGAACGATCTGGTCGAGCAGATCGTTGCGACGCTGGAGGGCGATATCCCGCCCGTTATGTTCGAGACCCGCATTGACGAAATGGTGCGCGATTTCGAGTACCGCCTGCAGCAGCAGGGCCTGCGCCTGGAGGATTACATCAAGTATATGGGCGGCGACACGGCCAAGTTCCGCGAAGGCTTCAAGGAGCAGGCTGAGAAGCAGGTGAAGATCCGTCTGGCGCTGGAGGCTGTGGCTGCAGCGGAAGGCATCGCGGCCAGCGAGGAGGACTTCGAGAACGAAGTCAAGCGCATTGCCGACGCCTACAAGATGGAAGTGGAGAAGGTGCGCGGCATCGTGCCCGAGGCCGAAGTGAAGAAGGACCTTGCCGTGAACAAGGCCATTGACTTCATCAAGCAGAACGCGGACGTCACCGTTGAGAATGTGGCGCCCCAGAAGGACGAGAAGGCGGAGTAAAGCGGGCCTTTTTGTCGGATAGTGACGACGCGTGACCGATACCCGCATTTTATGCGCGTATCGGTCATCTGTTACCCTGCTGCGGCGGCCGGTTTTACGGCCCGCCTGCGGCGGGCCGCGCGGCCGGGTACAGCGGGCTGCCGCGGCCATGCGATTTCCCATAAAGACTGAACCGCTGTAAAACAGGGAGGCTAATTTATGAGTTTGGTTCCTTACGTTGTAGAGCAGACCGCGCGCGGCGAACGCTCTTACGATATCTTTTCCCGCCTGTTGAACGACCGCATCATCATGCTCAGCGAGGATGTGAACAGCACGACGGCCAGCCTTGTGGTGGCGCAGCTGCTGTATCTGGAAGGTCAGGACCCGGAGAAGGATATCAATTTCTACATCAACAGCCCGGGCGGGTCCATCACGGACGGCATGGCGATTTATGACACCATGCGGTATATCAAATGCGACGTTTCCACCATCTGTGTGGGTATGGCGGCCTCCATGGCTTCCGTACTGCTTGCGGCGGGCGCAAAGGGCAAACGTTTCGCGCTGCCCAACAGCGAAATACTCATCCACCAGCCGCTGATCGGCGGACAGGTGGGGCTGCAGGGGCAGACGACGGATATCAAGATCCACGCGGACCATATGGTGCGCACGCGCAATAAGATGAACGGTATCCTCTCCGCTTGCACCGGCCAGCCGCTGGAACGCATCGAGCAGGACACGGAGCGCGACAATTATATGACGGCCGAGGAAGCAAAGGCTTACGGCCTTATTGACGACGTGATCTCACAACGATAAAGGTGTTATATGGCAAATAAAGACAACAGCAAAGACAAAAATCTCATCTGCAACTTCTGCGGCAAAAGCCAGGACGAAGTGGAGCGGATGATCATTGGGCCGGGTGTGAACATCTGCAACGAGTGCATCGAGCTGTGCCACTCGCTGCTGGATGAGGAAGGCAAGGCTCCGGCTCAGGCCCCGCGCCGCGGCAAGGCTGCCCCGGCCCATGCCGCGCCGCAGGATATCAATATCCTCACGCCGGCGGAGATAAAGGAAGGGCTGGACCAGTATGTCATCGGGCAGGACAATGCCAAGGTGGTACTGGCTGTTTCTGTGTACAACCACTATAAGCGTATCCTGAACATGGAAAAGACGGATGTGGACCTGCAAAAGAGCAATGTTCTGCTGCTTGGCCCCTCCGGCGTGGGTAAAACGCTGCTGGCACAGACGCTGGCGCGCATGCTCAATGTGCCCTTTGCCATCGCGGACGCGACTACGCTCACCGAGGCAGGCTATGTGGGCGAAGATGTGGAAAACATTCTGCTCAAGCTCATTCAGGCTGCGGATTTCGATATTGAGCGGGCAGAGCGGGGCATCATTTACATCGACGAGATCGACAAGATCACGCGGAAAAGCGAGAATCCCTCCATCACACGCGACGTGGGCGGCGAGGGCGTGCAGCAGGCGCTGTTGAAGATCCTGGAGGGCACTGTCAGCAATGTGCCGCCCCAAGGCGGACGGAAGCATCCACAGCAGGAGTTCATTCAAATCAACACGAAAAACATCCTGTTTATCTGCGGCGGCGCGTTCGACGGGCTGGAAAAGCATATCCAGAAGCGCACGGACACCTCTGCGCTGGGCTTTGGCGGCAAGCTGAAGGAGGACCCCGAAAAGGCGAAGCAGAACCTGCTGCGTCTGGTGGAGCCGCACGACCTGGTGCGCTTTGGCCTGATTCCGGAGCTGGTGGGCCGTATCCCTGTTGTGACAGTGCTGGACCCGCTGGATGAAGATGCGCTGGTGCGTGTGCTGAAAGAGCCGAAAAACAGCCTTGTGAAGCAGTACCAGACGCTGATGAAGCTGGACAGCGTGGAGTTGGATATCACGGACGAGGCGCTGCATGCCATCGCAAAAAAGACCATTGCGCTGAAGAGCGGCGCGCGCGGCCTGCGCAGCGTGATGGAGCAGTCGCTCATCGGCATCATGTACGAGATCCCCAGCGACCCAACCATCATCAAAGTGACGGTGGACGAGGAAACGGTGAACGGCGCGAAGCCGAAGCTGGAATACGGCGCGGTGCGCAAGCGGTATAAGGCGCTGGCGTCGGGCCGTGTGAACTGAGACGGCGGACGGATAAGTGAAAAAATGGCGGAACATGGGCGTTTTACCAATGTTCCGCTTTTCTTTTTGTTGAAAAGTTCACAAATTTCGTATATAATAAAGTTCCATAGAGCATTCATGGGGCTAAAGCCCTTTCAGATATGCATACAAAGGGGAGATACACGTATGTCGGAACGAGTAAAAATCATTTTGGATAAGAACGCGGATATCCTGCGCCTGCCGGCCATTGCACTGCGGGGCCTGGTGGTATTCCCGGGAAATATCATCCACTTCGAGGTGGGCCGCAAAAAGTCCATCGCGGCCATCGAATGGGCCATGAGCAATAACAACGCTGTCTTTTTGACTGCCCAGCAGGATATGGACGTGGAGGATCCCGGCTTTAAGGATCTGTATGCGTACGGCGTTGTGGCCGAGGTAAAGCAGGTGCTGCGTGTCTCGGACGAGCTTGTCAAGGTGCTGGTGGAAGGCAAATACCGTGCCAAGCTGCTGACGCTGGATTCAAGCGGGCGTTTTCTGCTGGCGTCTACCAAGGCCGCCGCGCTGCGCGGGACAAAATCGGTCGATTCCGCACGCGTGGAGGCGCTGGTGCGCAGTGTGAAAGAAGCCTTTGAGGAATATCTTTCGCTGAACCCGCGCCTTTCCAAAGACGTGGTGTATACCATCATCACCAATGAGGATGCAGCATTGCTGTGTGATTATATCCCGGCAAACCTGCTGCTGAAATATACCGACAAACAGGCGCTGCTCAATGAGGGCACTGTGTCCGGCCGCCTGGAAAAGCTGCTGGAGATCCTGCGCCGGGAGACGAAGATACTGCACATTGAAAAGGACATCCAGAGCAAGGTCAACGAGCAGATGGACAAAAATCAGCGGGATTATTACCTGCGTGAGCAAATGCGGGCGATTTCCAACGAGCTGGACGATTTCGACGACACCCGCGAGGAGGCCGAGGAATACAAGGCGAAGATCGAAAAAACAAAGCTGCCCGAAGAGGCGCGGGAGAAACTGCTCAAGGAAGCGGACCGCATGTTCAAAATGCAGGGCAATTCCCAGGAGGCTTCGGTCATCCGCACTTATCTGGACACATGTCTGGATCTTCCGTGGGATACGCGCACCGAGGATAATCTGGACGTCAATAAGGCTGCTGCGCTTCTGGATAAGGAGCATTACGGCCTGAAAAAGGTGAAGGAACGCATCCTTGAGATTCTGGCCGTGCGCAAGCTGGCGCCCGAAGTCAAAGGACAGATCATTTGCCTGGTCGGCCCTCCGGGCGTGGGTAAAACGTCCATTGCACGGTCCATCGCTGAATGCCTGGGCCGCAAGTATGCGCGAATGTCTCTGGGCGGCGTGCGGGATGAGGCCGAAATCCGCGGCCATCGGCGCACCTATATCGGGGCGATGCCCGGCAAGATCATCAGCGCCATCCTCACGGCAAAGAGCGCGAATCCGCTGCTCCTGCTGGACGAGGTGGACAAAATGGCCAGCGATTTTCGGGGCGACCCGGCCGCCGCCCTGCTGGAAGCGCTGGACCCGGAGCAGAACGTCGCGTTCAAGGATCACTATCTGGATATCCCGTTTGACTTGAGCGATGTGTTGTTTATCACCACGGCCAATACTACGGATACCATTCCGCGTCCGCTGCTGGACCGTATGGATGTTATTGAGCTTTCCAGCTATACGCGCGTGGAAAAGTTCGAGATCGCCAAGCGTCACCTGCTGCCCAAGCAGCTCGCTGCCACGGGCCTGAAAGGCCGTGTGAAGCTGACGAACTCCGCGCTGTACGGCCTGATCGACGGATATACGCAGGAAGCGGGTGTGCGCAACCTGGAGCGCGCCGTCACCGAACTGCTGCGCAAGTGCGCCAAGCGCATCGCGGCGGGAGAGGTGGAGACGCTTTCTGTAAGTGATAAAAACCTGGAAGAGATTTTGGGGCCGAAACGCGTGAAACCGGCTTTTCTCAGCCGTAAGGACGCCGTGGGCGTGGCCAATGGCCTTGCGTGGACCAGCGTGGGCGGCGAGATACTGCCCATCGAGGTGCAGACAGTGCCCGGCGGAGCAGGACGGCTGGAACTGACGGGTTCTTTGGGCGAGGTAATGAAAGAGAGCGCCAAGCTTGCCATCACCTACGCAAAAGCCCATGCGGAGGCTTACGGCTATGATGTTTCCGTTTTTAAAGATATCGATATCCACATACACGCGCCGGAAGGAGCCATTCCAAAGGACGGTCCGTCTGCGGGCGTAACGCTGACAACGGCGCTGGTGTCGTGCCTGTCCGGCCGCCCGGTGCGTTCTGATGTGGCCATGACGGGTGAGATTACACTCCACGGGCAGGTGCTGCCCATAGGCGGCCTCAAAGAAAAAAGCATGGCCGCCTACCGGGAGGGGATGAAGCTGGTGCTGATCCCGAAAGACAATGCTCCCGATTTGTATGAGGTGGACGACGCCGTGAAAAACGGTTTGACGTTCCGTCCGGTGAGCACGTTGGAGGAAGTTCTGCGCACGGTGCTGCTGCCCGCTAAAAAGCCTGCAAAGGCCGCGAAAGCGCCCAAGGCAGGCGGGGAAAAGCATACGCGACCGGTACCGCCGGAAAAAGCGGAACCGCAGCTCAGCATCCGCCAGTAAGGAGGCACGCATGGATACGACGAAAGCCGAGTTCAAGGCGTCCTACGGCCTTTCTTCTCAGCTGCCGGAACGGGACCGCGCGGAGATCGTTTTTTCCGGGCGCTCGAATGTGGGAAAGTCCTCTCTGATCAATAAGCTGTGCAACCGTAAAAGCCTGGCGCGTGTGAGCAGCACGCCGGGCAAGACGGCTACCATCAACTTTTATACGGTGGGCGGCGTCTATTTGGTCGATTTGCCGGGTTACGGCTACGCCAAGGTGGCGCAGGGCGAACGGCAGCGCTGGGATAAACTCATCAACAGCTATTTCGAGCGCGGACGGCGATGTGTGCTGCTGGTGCAGCTGCTGGACAGCCGCCATGCCCCCAGCGCCGACGATGAAATGATGCTGGAGTATCTGGCGCACCACGAGGTACCCTTCGTTGCGGCACTGACGAAGGCTGACAAGCTGAAAAAAAGCCAATATGCCGAGACGGCGGCACGTTTTGCGGAAATCTGTGCGCCCTATGGGTGCAGGGGCGTGGTGCTCACCAGCGCGGATAACGGATACGGCATTCCGGAATTGCGGGATGTCCTGGACCAATTTTTAGCGGAGGGGTAAAGAAGTATGGAAACAAAAGTGACGGCTGTCAACGGGCATGGACATTTGACGATCGGCGGGTTGGATACCGTAGCGCTGGCCTCGAAATACGGTACGCCGTTGTATGTGATGGACGAGGATGCCATCCGGGCCAACTGCCGCGCGCTGAAAAATTCCATGGACGCGCATTATCATAAAAAGGGTCTGGTACTGTATGCCAGCAAAGCGTTCTGCTGCAAGCGGATGTACCGTATCCTGAACGAAGAAGGCCTTGGTGCGGATGTGGTGTCCGGCGGCGAGCTGTACACGGCGCTGCAGGCGGGGTTCCCGGCTGAGCGAATTTATTTCCACGGAAACAATAAGACGGCTGATGAGCTGACCATGGCGCTGGAGAGCGGTGTGGGGCGTATCGTGGTGGATAACATCGCTGAGTTGGAGCTGCTGGGCGCGCTGGCAAAGGCAGCGGGCAAAACGGCCAGCGTGCTGTTCCGCATCAAGCCGGGTATCGACGCGCATACGCATAATTTCATCCGCACCGGCCAGATCGACTCCAAATTCGGCTTTGCGCTGGAGACGGGCGAAGCGCTGCAGGCTGTGGCTGCGGCGCTCAAGACACCGGGCATCCGTGTGGCGGGCATTCACTGTCACATCGGCTCGCAGATCTTTGATATCGATCCTTTCTGCCATGCAGCCGAAGTAATGCTGGGCTTTGCACAGCAGGTGCGCGCAGAGCTGGGATATACCATTGAAGAGCTGAATCTGGGCGGCGGCTTCGGCATCCGCTATGTGGCGCAGGATGATCCCAAGGCGCTGGAAAGCTATATGGAGGCGGTCTCCAAGGTGGTGCTGGGTTTCTGCGAAACAAACAGCTTTCCGGTGCCGTTTATCTGCATTGAGCCGGGACGTTCCATTGTAGGGGATACGGGCATCACGCTGTATACCATCGGCAGCGTCAAAACCATTCCGGGCTACCGTACATATGTTTCCATCGACGGCGGCATGACGGACAACCCGCGCTATGCGCTTTACCAGTCTGCTTATGAGGCGGTCGTTGCAAACAAGGCTGCACAGCAAAAAGACTTTACAGCGACGATCGCAGGGCGCTGCTGTGAGAGCGGCGACCTGATTCAGGAAAACACGCAGCTCCAGACGCCTGCTGTGGGAGATATCCTGGCTGTGCTGTCCACGGGCGCGTACAATTATTCCATGGCGTCCAATTATAACCGTGTGCCCCGTCTGCCCGTGGTGATGGTGCGCGGCGGAGAGGACAGCCTTGCCGTCCGGCGCGAAACGTACGAGGACCTCGTGCGCAACGACGTATAATGGCTTACGAAGCATTTGCAGGGGTATATGACGCGTTCAACGAGGACGCGGACTATGACGCCCTGTTCCGGTATGTATGCGGCGTGCTCCGCGCTCACGGTGTGGAGGACGGCATCGTGGCGGACCTGGGGTGCGGTACGGGAGAACTGACGCTCCGCCTGGCGGCCGCGGGATATGATATGATCGGCGTAGACCTCTCGCCGGAGATGCTCAGCGTCCTGAGGGAGAAGGCTTGGGAAACGGGGCAGGAAGGCCTGTTGCTGCTGTGCCAGGACATTGCAGAGCTGGACCTTTACGGTACGGTGCGCGCTGCCGTGTCCACATTCGATACGTTCAATCACATCGGGCCTGCCGAAAAATTCCGGCGGGCCTTGTGCCGCACTGCTCTGTTTGTGGAGCCGGGCGGACTGGTGCTTTTTGATATGAACACGCCTTACAAGCACGCACATATTTTGAGCGACAATGTCTATGAGATTGAGGCGGACGACGCGTATTGTGTCTGGCGCAACCGTTATGACGCGGCTGCGGGCTGCACGTATATCGCGGTGGAGATCACTTATCCCGATATGGATGAATGCGACAAGGAGGCCTTCACGGAGTATGCCTATTCTCTGGAAGAGATAACCCGTGCCTGCAGGCAGGCGGGGCTGCGCGTGGAGCATGTGGCGGACGGCGAGGATTTCGGCCCGCTGCGCCCGGACAGCGTGCGCTATTTTATTACGGCGGTGAAACAGGCCGCAGGGGAGAATGAATGATGTCAAGATTGATACGCGCCATTTCCGAAAATGGCGGGGTGCTTTTTTGCGCCGTGGATTCCACAGATATCGTCCGTGAAGCCGAGCGCATTCATAAGACGTCCGCGGTGACCTCGGCAGCTCTGGGGCGGCTGCTTACAGCCGCGTCGATGATGGGTGCAATGCTCAAGAGCGAAAAGGATTCTCTGACGCTGCGTATCAAAGGCGGCGGTCCGTCGGGTACTGTTCTGGCAGTTTCGGACGGGGCGGGCAATGTACGCGGTTATGTAGAGCAGCCTGTGGTGGAGCTGCCGCCTCGGGCAGACGGCAAACTGGATGTAGGCGGCGCTGTAGGCCGTGATGGCACGCTGAGCGTTGTGAAAGACCTTGGAATGAAAGAGCCGTATGTGGGCCAGGTGCCGCTGGTGAGCGGAGAGATCGCGGAGGATATTACGGCATACTACGCTGTCAGCGAACAGACGCCCACAGTGTGTGCGCTGGGGGTGCTGGTGGACAGGGACCTTTCCATCCTGACGGCGGGCGGCTATCTGCTGCAGTTGCTGCCGGGAGCCAGCGACGCGGAGATCACACATTTGGAACAAAATGTGGCGGCGCTGCCCTCTGTGACAGAGCTGCTGCGCAGCGGCGCGTCTTTGGAACAGATTATGGAGCAGGCTCTGGCGGGCTTCGCCCCGAATGTGTTGGACGAGCAGCAGGTGCGGTATCAATGCGACTGCAGCCAGGCGCGTGTGGAACGCGCGCTGCTTTCGCTTGGGCGGGATGAGCTTGCGGAAATGGCGGCGGAGGGCAAGCCTGTTGAGGTTTCGTGCCATTTCTGCGACAAAAAATATTATGTAGACGCCGGCGCGCTTTTGGGCGAAACGAAAGGATAAAGGCGTTTTTTTGAAAAAATTGCCGGATTCCTATTGACAAATATACGGCAATAAGATAAAATAAATATCGCCGCTCAGAGAGCAGCGGCGGTTACGCGGATTTAGCTCATCTGGTAGAGCGCCACCTTGCCAAGGTGGAGGTAGCGAGTTCGAGCCTCGTAATCCGCTCCATTTTCCGGTATGCGCCAAACCGAATACCGGATTTTTATTATCGCAAAACTGCTTGACAAATAAGTAGTTGATGTGATAAAATAGCATGCGTCGGTTTGGTTTCGGAAGTTTAGCTCAGCTGGGAGAGCATCTGCCTTACAAGCAGAGGGTCAGCGGTTCGAGCCCGTTAACTTCCACCAGGATGGCCCGGTAGTTCAGTTGGTTAGAACGCTAGCCTGTCACGCTAGAGGTCGTGAGTTCGAGCCTCATCCGGGTCGCCATTTGCCTCTGTAGCTCAGTCGGTAGAGCAGGGGACTGAAAATCCCCGTGTCATTGGTTCGATTCCGATCGGAGGCACCAAGCGCGGATGTACTGTCGTACATCCGCAAAAATATGCGGAATTAGCTCATCTGGTAGAGCGCCACCTTGCCAAGGTGGAGGTAGCGAGTTC
>NZ_JAFOIN010000057.1:0-11363 GCF_017421385.1 Ruthenibacterium sp.
ACGCTTTGGCCGCTCCACTGCCTGCGGGCGTTTCTCCATATATTCTGCATAAGGATTCCGCGCCCTTACGGCTTCTCTGTGTTCATCCCGTTTGATGAATTTTTCCCGGGACGGCAGATGGCGCAGCAGTTCTTTGCCGCCCGCGACTGTATCTTCAACCAGTCCCACACCACTATCCACCACTGTTTGTGCATCCGGACGCAGCCCGTCTCTCGTGTCAGCCGAATTTTCCGTCCCGTTCTGCGCCGCCTGCATCAGCTGCACGACGCCTTTTTCTTTTACCACCTCCAATCCGTGCCGGACAAACTCTTTGGGCGCATGCCGGACCAGTTTCGGCCGTTCTGCTTTTCCCCATTCTTCTTTCACTTTAATGTCTTTCAACCGCACCTCTCCCAAACAAAAAAACGCCCGCAGGGAAGTTACTCCCCACGGGCGGTCCATATATTTACGCGTGCTTCACGCGGTCATGAAGCTCCTCTTTTTTGGCATCGTTCCAGCGGTCCACCGTACCCACAAGATACCCCGTAATACGCCGGATGCGCTCGAACTTCACATTCTTCCCCGCTCTCTCCGCATTGCCGATGTTGTTGTTTTCCATATACCATCTTCCTCCTGACCGCTATATATCGTACCCCTATTCCGGCGAAAAATCAAGATGGAGCCTTCATGTTATCGGCTTGTTATGGAAAGAAAATTTTTCCAGAAACAATTGAAACTCTGCGGCCGCAACCTTTTCCGTTGTTCAAAACTTTTCATCAGGCTTCGTCGTCATCAGCCGGTACAGCTTCGTATTTTTTGGAAAACTGTTTTCGAACGGGATGATCGCCCCGCCGCAGCGGATGAGGCCGTGGCCCGCGGGCACGTTGGTGATGTACGAGAGCTGGTTCTCTGAAATGTTCAGCAGCTTTGCCAGCTCCTCCCGGTCCGTCGCCGCCTGGTTGAGCATCACCAGCAGTTCGCTGTTTGCCAGCATGAGGCGGGCGGTGTCTGAGCGCAGGATCTCGTCCACGTTCTGACTCACCGCGGTGATGAACGCATTGTATTTGCGCATCCGCTTGAACAGGCGATAGAAAAACTCTGCGCTGAAGGAGTAGCGGAACAAAATGTAGAACTCATCGGCCAGTATCCATGTGCGCTTTCCCTGCCGCCAGTTGCGGATCACGCGGTTGAAAATCGCGTCCAGCGTCACCACCATGCCCACAGGCCGCAGCTGCTCGTCCAGCTCGCGGATGTCATAGCACAGAATACGCGCACCAGTGTCCACATTGGTCTGATGGGCAAAGATGTTCAAGCTACCGGTGGTGTACAGTTCCGACGCCAGTGCGAGGTCATGCGCTTCTGCCTCGGGCTGTTCCAACAGCACCCGGCGCAGATCCACCAGCGTGGGCGGCACGCCGCGATACCCGCCGTGTATATATTCCCGGTACACCAGCCTTGCGCAGCGGTCCAGAATAGACCGCTGCTTTGCTGTAAGGCCATTTTCCGTCAACGGCTCAAAGATGGATAAAATCAGCTGCACCTTTTCAATGAGCGGGTTCTTTCCTTCCCCGTATGCCCTGTCCATATCCAGTGCGTTGAGGTGAATGCTGCTGTGCGGAGAAATGGGCAGCACCTCGCCGCCCAGCGCCTTGACCAGCCGGCCGAATTCACTCTCCGGATCCAGGATAAGGATATCGTCTTTTGTACGCAGGGCGATCTCTACCAATTCCTCTTTCGCGCTCATGCTCTTGCCGCTGCCCGAAACGCCCAACCGGAACGAGTGGCCGTTGAGCAGCTGCGCCCGGTCGATGCGGATCATGTTGCCCGACACCGCGTTTTGCCCATAATAGACGCCGTTCGTGTGGTTGAGTTCCTGCGCCTTGAACGGCATCAGCACGGCGACGCTTTCCGTTGTCAGCGTGCGCAAGGCATGGATGCGCCGCACACCGTAGGGCAGTACCGTGTCGAGGCCGTCCCGCTGCTGCCAGCGCAAAGTGGAAAGCTGGCACAGATGCTTGCGGCCCACCGACAGCAGGCTTTCCGTATCCGCGTCCAGCTGCTCCTTGCTTTCCGCCAGATGCACCACCGTCACAAGGCCGTACATCATGCGCTGGTCGCGCTCGGTCAAGTCGTTCAGAAATTCCGTTGTTTCCTTGCGCTGAAGCTGCATATCGTAGGGCACATTCGCCGTATAGTTGTTGGCGTTGTTCTGCCGCCGCTGCCAGCCGGCCACATTCGTTTCCACACCCAACAGTTTGTTCTGCAATTCCCGCACCGCTTCATCCGTGGGCACGGGCAGGATGTCGATGGACACCATCATGCTGCGGTCCAGCCCGCACAGCTCCATGATAAAATCGTCCTTGATAAAGCTGGAATAATCTTGTAAATACAGCACCCGGCCCCATCGGACGTCCGACTTGAAAAAGTCGGCGTAAAATTCCAGGCTGTCCGGGCAGAACCAGTCCTTGAAGTCATGGCCGCGCTTTGCCCGCTGCTCCATGTTGAACGGCACAACAGCGGGCTGGCCTGCCTTGAAAAAATCGCGCAGAATCTGCAAGCGGGCGGAGGCGTCCAGTTCCTCAGCCTGCGAGGATAACTGCCCGAGACGTGCTGTGACTTCGCCGCCCATGCGCTGGAAGTACGCCCGGGCCTCATCGACGCCGCGTTTGTGGACGCTGAGGGTGAGATACCTCTCCTGTACCACACTGTTGTTGCTGGCCGCGTGGGAACGCAGCATATCATTGTACTCCTGCCGGTATTCGTTCAGCGTATCTGCCTGCGGCCGGATCAGCAATTCCTGCTCAAACTGCCTGCGGTCCACGCGGCGGTTGTTGATGGTGATCTTTGCACTTGCCCCGGAATCCAGCGCATTGAGCAGCTCTGAATAGTCCAGCAGCATCGCCGTCTTATCGGCTTTGCCGGCGATGGCGTAATTGATATCCGTGAGGCGGTAAGAACGGCTGTAGGCATTGCCTGTCTGGAAGACGCCGTCCGGCCAGATACGCCTGATGGGGATGGCGTCCTGCACAGAATGGGGAATACGGAATTTTTCTTTTTCCAGCCGGATGCTTCGTGTAAGGGTCTTGATCAACGGTTCACCTCCACTTCCCGTTCCGGTCTGCGTACTCCTGTGTCGATCTTGGCGTGCATCACCGTATAGTAGAGATTCTCCGCCCGGAACACCAGCCTGTGCGGGGTGAGCAGCTCCGATTTGATCACGGCCCACAGCAGCTGCTCCGCCGTCATGCCATGGTAGCGCACAAAGCCGCAGGCCGCGAACGGGGCCGCGCCCAGCATACAGGCCCAGCCGGCCATTTCCGTACCCGCCGTATCCCGCAGCAAAAAATACAGGCCCACGGCAGCGCCGAGGGCCAGAAGTGAACATACAAACTGCCGCGTGTTGAGCCCGAAAAAGATGGACTCCTGGTACTCGCGGATCTCTTTTGGAATTTTAATCTCGATAGATTTCCCTCCTTGTTACACTTTTTAATTCAGGATGTGGATGTACACAGTTCCTACAATCCCATCATCTCCCGGACAACACGGTCGCTTGCCTTGACCGCGCCCACCAGTATGAGGAGGTTAAAGAGCAATTCCGCCACATAGCTCCAAACCGCCGTAACCGCGGAAACACTGTTGTCCACGGCAGGCGGTGCGGAAGCCATTGCGGAAAAGATGATGCACGCCAGCGCGATCACCGCCCCCTCCAAGCATACGCCCGCATAACTTTTCACAAAGCTGCGGCCCACATTGCTTGTTGGTTCTCCCGCAAATGCGGCCAGAGGGATGGGCGCCAGCGCGGCATAGAAATACAAACGGAACACACGCCCGTACACTGTCATGATCATCACAAAGGACAGCACCGTGATGAACAGCCCGCCCAGCAGCGTTACCGCCCACAGCGGGATGCTGCTCCAGAACCCTACTGCGTTGATCTTGTCCACGATCTCCTGCGGCAATGTAGTCGGCGCCAATCCTCCTGTACCCGCAGCACTCATGGCGCGTGATACAATGCCCTGCACGATATCAAAAACAGCCAGCATGAGTTCCAGACCATACTGCACAACGGCCTTCGCCAGCACAAATCGGATAAACAGCTTCAGCGCGTGCTCCGGCCTTCGGGCTTCCGCGAAGCTGCCGCAGGTCTTTACTACACCCACGGCAAAGAACAGCACCAGCAGGCCCAGACCGATGGCTGTCATCGCGCTGTGCACGTTCAGAATGACAGTCCAAACGCCCCCGCCCTTGAAATCTGCAAGCCCTTGCGTGAGAAGCTGCCATATCTCAGCCAACTTTTCGTTCCATGTATTGAGCGCGGCGTTCAGATTGTCTATGATCCACGAATTTTCTCCCATCCGGCCTCACCTCCCTCTGCGGCGAACATTTCTTTTCCCATTCACGATACACCGATCAGCGCGAGGATCTCCCGTGCAAAAGTGATCACAAGCCCGCCGGCCAGCGTCAGAAAGCCCTGGCTGCGCTGGCTGGGGTCATGGCTCTGGAACGATAGCCCCACCTGCACAACGCCCCAGCCCAGCAGGATGACGCCAACCGCGCGGATGAGAGAAAACACAAAATTCGAAAGGTTGTTGACGATGGCCAGCGGGTCATCCGCAGCAAATGCCGGAGCCGCAAAACACAACATACACAGTGCCAGCGCCGCATACAGAACAAAAACGCTTCGTCCTGCCCGGCCAAGTTTTGCCGGACAGCTTTTCACCTCTTTGTGAGCAGGTTTCAAAATATTCAAAATGTTCAATCCGATATACCTCCCTGTTTTACTTTGTCATCCGGGGCAGTGATGTACTGCCCCGGATGGATTTGATGCTTCTTTGTATGTTGCTCATGATAAAAAGTCGCGCATATCCAGCAGTTCATAATTTTCCGGGCTGCCGGAAATATCATTTTCAGCCAAGTGTGCAGCTGTGTAATCATAGGGCGGTGCGCCTCCGTCCTCGGTGTACTGCACGTTTGGGTGGCGCTTCAAATCGTACTTGCCGTCCAGTATCGGCCTCTCTCCGCGCACGAACAGGATCGCCTTTTCATTGCCCAGCAGTCGGACCTCGTCCGGCATGAGCAGCTCCCGGCCCGAGAGCTGCGTGCTGGTGCTGTAGCTGCCGTTGCGGCCTCGGCTGCGGTTTGTAATGTCCGAAGAAATTGTCTGCTTGCCGATCAGTTCCGAGACATATTTGTGCGTTTCTTTTTCACTGCCGCCCAAATAGAGGAATGAATCGCACAGGCCCACAAGAGATTCCCACTGCTTGTTGAACAGCGCCTTGATCTGCGCCATGTTCTGGCAGATGTAGGACGTGAAGACGCCGCGGCTGCGCATCGTCGCCAGCGAAGCCAGAAAGCTGTCCGTGGGCAGCGAAATATTCGGCGCTTCATCGATCAGCAGGTGTACAGGCACCGGCAGCCGTCCTTTGTGTTTGCGGTCTGCTTCGTAGTACAATGTCTGGATGAGCTGGCCGTACAGGAGGCCGATAAGATAGTTCAGTGATTTCTCGCTGTCGGGGATGCAGCAGAACAGCGCCACTTTTTTCTCCCCCAGTTCCTCCAGATGGAGTTCATCCGTGCAGGTCATTTTTGCGACCTCCGGCAGCAGGAAGGCCGACAGCCGTACGCCCACACTCACGAGGATGCTTTTGGCTGTTTTGCCCGCGGCCATTTTGTAAACCCGGTATTGCTTGAGCGCGACGCTCTCGGGGTCGCGCATCTCCAACCTGCTGAACAGCATATCCAGAGGCGACTCATATTCCTCATCCTCTTCCCGCACTTCCGCTGCCTGCAGCATCTCCATCACCATCGGCAGGTTCTGTTCTTCTTCGGGCGCTTCGTGGACAAGATACAGCACCAGAGCCTGCAGCAGAGCCGTTTCACTTTTGATCCAAAACGGGTCGCTGCTTTTGCTGTCGGGTGGTGTGGTCGCCTGGATGAGCGTGTCGATCATGCGCAGCGCATCCTTATCGCTCTGGATGTACCGCAGAGGATTGTAGCAAAAGGAAGTGGCCGGGCTGGTTAGGTCCAGCACCCGCACCTCATAGCCCCGTGCGATAAGCAGTGCGCCCGTTTTGCGCAAAATCTCCGCCTTGGGATCACTACAAACAATGGAACAGGGCGGTGCATTCTCATCCCGGCCCGCTGCTTCCAGTATGTTCGGCACACAGTAGCCCCGTGTCTTGCCCGCGCCCGAGCCGCCCACCACAAGCACATTGGTGTTGTGCTTGTGCCTGTATCCGTCCCAGCCGATGGCAAAGTGCTGCGTGAGTATAAGGTTCCCGCCTCCTTTATCGCGGTATTTCCGTGCAATGCTGAACACATCTCCCCAACGTGCAGAACCGTGTTCCTCGCCCCGGCGTGTGACAGCCGTACCGGAAACCGCCGTGCCCGCACCTACGCCATAGACGAGTGTAAGCAGCAGCAGACATCTGCCGGAATACTGCGTCCAGCGAATATCCCACGGTCTTTGCAGTACCGTGCCCAGCTGCGCCGTCAGCTGCAGCAGATCCGTCCCCGGCTGCCAGACTCCGGCTACAAGCAGCGCCGCCCACCAGACAACAGGCAACGGAATCAGCCATACCCACCACGGCGTCGGTTGTTTCATGAGCTTTCCTCCCTCTCCCCTGCCTTTGTCTCCAGCCGGTTTTTAAGGGCAGTATAGAAGGCCCACCCCTTGAGAGGCAGGCCCTGTGCCACGCGTTCTTCTTCCAATGTAAACCGCTGCTCCAGCTGTTCCACAGAATAGTCCGCGCGGAACTGCCGCCATGTATGCGCGTCCATATACTGCAGCTTTCCCCATAGCTCCGGGAAATTCTTCCGCAACGTGCGCAGCTCTGAAAGCGGCTGCAATGGGCAGCACCAGCAGGACACACGACGGAACAGGTCATACAGCCCGCCCCAATCAAAGCCCCTCTCCTTGCAGTACGCAAGGCAACCGGCTTCCGTCATACCCCACTCCACCAGCGGATATCGGAATTCCCGAACTCGCTCCTGTTCGTCTGCCGCTATGCCGATATACTGAACGATGTCGAATTCTTTTTTCAGTTCCCGCAGATGACGGTCGATGACGCGCGTCTTGAGCCGTGCGGTACACCACCTGCACTGCGGCCCCGACCAACTCAGACCGGACAAGCCCGCCAGCGCCGGATTTTTTCGCGGCGGCATGTATTCATAGAACAGGTACTCAAAGGTATGCGGCGGTTTCAGCCGCGTGATCGGGAATTGCAGATAACGTTCCAGCTTGTCGAGATGTTCGTACATCTGCGGAAACTCCAGTCCTGTGTCCACAAACAATATCTCGTCTACCGGCCACCCCTCTTTTTTCATGCGTAAGGTCATTGCCGTCGAATCTTTCCCGCCCGACAGCGAAACAACATGTTTTTTCTTTTTTGTCTGTTCGGCAGATCATCCTTTCAATAAAAAATCCCCATGCAGCGTTCTGTGATGCTGCATGGGGTGGTCCATAATGGTATTCCGCTATACAAGCTTGCGCGTTGTGTCGAACTATGGTATATTTTTCTTGGCGCTGCTGGAAGTAGCGGTCGGCCCTCATTTACTGGGGGCATCTTCTTGCCCCCTAATCTCGCGAAAGGGGGGCTGCCCAATTGAGTACATCCGAAGTTTTTCAACTTTGTCTTGTAATCATCGGCATTTGCGGCCTGTTCATACAGGCAAAAAAGAAGTGACCGCCGGCACCCTGACAAGTTCGGCGGTCACGTTAGAACTCTAAAGGGCTGACCGTTTCCGGCAGCGCCCTTTCTATATTCAGTATACCCTCAGCGCCTCAAATTGTCAAGTTGGACGGGACGGTCGGCCCTATCTCTCCGGCGCCTTTTTGTACTTCGCAGACATGACCCTGAGCAAAGCATCGTCCGTGCCGCCGTCGCCCTTTCCTACCGAAAACCGCCAGCTGCGCAGCGCGTTGAGCGCATCCCGCGCCATGCGCCATTCCGCATCGTTGAGGTAAAGGTCATACAGTCTTTCCCTGTCCCACGGCAAACGGTTTTTGTGCCGCGGCGCATCTTCCGCCCGGACGGCGAGCCGGCCGATGGGCGGATACGGCACGCCCTGTGCTTTCTGCTTTCTGTACTCGTCCATCAAGGCCACAACGAGCATATTCCTCTGGATCTCCGTCATCCGGTACAGCCGTTCCCGTGCCATTTTGACCGCCTCCGTTTCCTGTTTCATTACCTCAAGACTACCACACCGCCATAGCAAAAGCCATTCCCTGTCTGAAAACTTTCTGAAAACAAACGGCTCATTCCCGCTGCGGCTGCGGCGCCTTTTTTGTACGGACGGGCTTCTCAGTTTTCTCAACGGGCGCATGTACTTCCACAGAATAGGCCGACTCCGGCGCGGCGGACAATTCCATTTCATTCAATCCGCGCCGCACCGTGCGCTCCACTGCATACGCCGCCTGCTTCACATCACTCAAAAAGCGCCTCTGCTCCTGCGCCTCCAGGCCGGAGCACATTTGGCACACACGGTCAAAGGAAAAGGAACGGACGTCCAGCCCGTATTTCTTCGCGGCCACATACGCCGCACAGTAGCTCTGCGCACTGTAGGCCGCACGGCTGAAACGGCCGTCATGGACGTCGCAGCTGGCCGCGGCCTGTTCCCGCGCAATGGCAAGGAATGTGGTCTGCGCATCCATATTGTTGCGCACATAGATGGTTCGGTTTTGGGTTACATACTGCGCCTGTATCCCCTCCGGCACCGCTTCGCTCACAGCGAGCCGCACCGGGCTGTTCGTGAACACCGCCGTCACCAGCTCGTCCGCTGCATAGACCGGAGCCCTGTCCGGCTGCCGGCCGCGCGTCTGGCTCACATCAAACTTTTTGCCCACATAGTACCCGCTGGCCGCCGTGCCGTCCTCGCGTGTGTAGTCCTGCCCGATCAGCGCCGTATACCCGGCCTCTCCGCTGCGCACGCTGCGCCCCGATTCTTTCCACTCATCGAATGTTTTCAGCCATGTGGCCTCCGGCGCGTCGCTGTGGAACAGCAGCAGGTTCTCGATCCGCTCCGGGCTGCACTGCGCAGTGAAATCCAAAAATCCCCGCAGCGAGCTGCCGTCTTTGAACGCATCCGCCGTCAGGGCGTCGATCCGCGTCCACAATTCCTCGCGCTCTGCTTTTTTCTGCGCTGCGTATTCTTCTTTCGACAGCTTCGGCTGCTCCTGTACCGGCTCTGCCTCAGCCGGGCCTTTCATCAGTTTTGTCAGATCCACTCTGCGTCATCTCCCCTTCTGTTTTTTCCTGTTTTTCGGTGGACGCCGGCGCTGCGGCGGTCTGCGTTCCGCCGCTTTTTTCTGCGCCTGCTCCCGCTTCAGCTCGCCCAGCTCCTGCTTTACGCTGGGCCTGCCGCCCTCAGCCCGGATCCTTTCGGCGCTCTTTTCGGGCGGTGGCGGAGTAGAGCTTTGCTGTGGCGAGGAAGGTGCGGACGGACTCTTTTCTGCACCCGTCCGCTGCGTAAAATTTCCGCCCACGTTGAATGCTTCGTCCAGCTCTGTGACTTCAAAGGCGATCCTGCCTTCCGGCATTTCCACGGCCTCCGTCTGTACCGCAGCCTGCTGCTCCGCCGCAGGCATTGGGCCGACCTCTGCTTTTGCACCCGTATCCGCCTGCAGATAGTCCACGCCCATTTTTTCCAGCACGCGGTCGACCTTGGCCGCGTCCTCCGCCCATACTGCAAACTCGATCTTTCCCGCCGCCTTCGATCTGTCCCGGACCGGCACATACAGCAGGCCGCGCACATTGGCTTCCCGCGCAAATTCCTTCATCCGGCTTTCGGGCACTTCAAAAAACCGCAGCGGCTTGTTTTCCCGCAGCAGCCGTGTCAGGTTTGTTTTGCCGCGTATCTTCCGCTGGTCTTTTAAAACAGCCGCCGCGAACACCGCAAAGTTTTTCGCCGCCTCGCCCGTCAGTTTAAGGGCGACCTCCGTCCCCTCAAGGGAATATCGGACGATCTGGTCCGCCGCGTCTCCCCCATAGTTCATCGCGCGTCACCTGCCCTTTCCCGTTTTTTCGCCGGAGCATCGATGCGTGAGAAAGCGTCCACACCCGGAACCAGCGCCAGCGTGCGGCCGTTGTCCCACTGCATCTGCAGCTGGCCCGCGTCATCCACGCATACCACCGTCCCCTTCGTCCCTGCCGGGACGGGAGACCAGGGGTCTTCCATCCTGTGCAGTTTGATGCGGCTTCCGGCCGGATACTGTTTTTTAATGAAATCGACCCTCTCTCTGCAGGGCGTCCCGTCTTTTCTCAGCTTTATCAACACCTTTCTGTTTTTCCTTTTCCACATATTTTTTCTGTTCCGCACGCGCCTCCGCCAGCCGCTGCCCGATCTCCACAGAATGCTTTTCGATCCTGCCGCACATCCGGATTTCCTTCCGCAGCACTTTCAGCCGGGCCGTGATCTGTCCGATACGCGGCGAATCCGGGGCGCTGCGGTACAGTCCGCGCCGCTCTTTTGTCAGCGCCGCGATCTCGTCGAGCAACGGCTTACGGTATTCCGCCAGCTGTTCCCGGCTGTCGATCCCGTGCCGCGAGAGGAACCGCATCTGTTCCACATACTGATCCAGCTTCCGGATATCCTGCCGCACCGCATAGCCGGGATATACCGGCTTTTTGGGCAGCGCGCCCAGCTCATACAGGTAGCGGTAATACAACGCCCGCAGGCCGGTGAGCCCGCGCACAGGCCTGCCGTGGGTGCGCAGCCGGGCATACTGCACCCGCGGTCCGGCCTGTCTCTTTCCCTCAGCCGATACCCTGCGGCGCGGGTACAATATGCGCATCCGGATGGCTTCGGGCGTGTACTGCTTTCCCAGGGTCTTAAAGCGCACGCATCGTTCCTTGCCCGGTGGTCTCAAGGTCGGATACTTGCGCTGCATCCGAAGTTCATAGCCCTGTCCCTCCAGTGCCTTCACAAATTGCCGCCACGTCAAAGAGGCCGCGATGGCGCTGTCCACATCCTGCCGGATGGCTGTGCGCCACGTCGGCTTTCCATTTTGCTCCGCCAGCCATTTTCCGTACTGCTTTTTCCCACGCTCCGACTCCGGGCTTTCGATCACCGACAGCCCATGTTGCCGGCACAGCCGGTCCGATTCAGCGCGCACCTCAGTATAGTAGGTTCTGGCGCTGCTGCGGTATTTCCGGCCTGTGTCCATCGCCACCGAATCCCATACGATATGGTTGTGCAGGCAGTGTGTATTGAGATGCGTCGCAACGACGGCCGGATATCGGCCATGCAGAAGCCTTTCCGCCAGCTCCAGCCCGATCCTGTGCGCCAGCTCCGGCGTCAGTTCCCCCTCGGCAAAGCTCTGCACCAGATGATAGCCCTGTACGCCGTCCATCCGGCCCCACCGTTCCTTGTTGGCCCGCATATCC
>NZ_JAFOIN010000058.1:0-7225 GCF_017421385.1 Ruthenibacterium sp.
AAAACAAAAAACCTAAACGCGTCCGGCTGCTTTGACGGAACACCGCCAAAGCAGCCGGACGCTTGATTTTCCAGCGCTGCAAATAAAACCTTTTCCTGATGTCTACAGCCCCGGGACAGCCCGCATGCCCGAAACCGCCATCCGGCCGCTTCACTTCATTCCGCGTCCAACGCAGGTTCCCCTACGGCCAAAGGAGGCGTTTCGCCGCGTTCCAAAGCAAGCATAGCTGCTTCGGCCCGCAGCTGCAGATCCCGCGCGGCCTGTTTTTTCGGCAGCGATGCATCCGCGTACAGCGGCGCGCCGATGCGCAGCGTAAAACAGGGCTTTTTGCGCCACGCCCAAAGGCCACGGGCCGGACGCCGGCACAGCATCATGGGCACCACCGGACAGCCTGCACGCACCGCGGTGGCAAACGCACCCGGATGGAACGCCCGCAGGCCTTCATGGTACGGCACCAGCATGCCCTCCGGGTAAAAATGCACGAAAGCGCCGCCGCGGATACGCGCTTCCATGCCGCGCTCCAGCGCCGCCATTCCGTGGATATCATCCGGCAGCGGCACGCCTCCGCAGAAGCGGATGAGCCAGCCTGTAAATGGCTTTTGCAGGTTGGACGCCAAGCTGATAAACCACAGCCTGTAGGGAAACAGCGCCACCTTTGCCATGGTGCAATCCAGCGGATGAACATGGTTCATTATGCTGACCGCACCGCCCTGCACGGCGTCGAGATTTTCCCGGCCTTCGATCCTGGCGCCCAGCCAAAGGCGGTCCAGCAGCCACAGGATGGGAGAAAGCAGCGTGGTGAACAGCCAGAACAACAGCGTGCGCACTGTACCGCCCTGACAGAAATTGCGCCGGATAGCCTCGCAGCTGGGGCTTGTGCAGCGCCGCCAGCGGCTGAGGGGCACCTTGCGGTAGCCTTTGCGCCGCTTGTCCCGGATCGCCGAGGCGTACATCTCCTCGGCGCGGGCCACACAGGCTTCCACACGATTCTCATCCTGCCGGAGCGCGTACTGTTCGGCATAAGCGCGTTTTTCCTCCGGATGCTCCACCCAGTAATCGATCCTGCGCGCAAGATCATCCGCGTCGCCCGCACGGAACAGGCTCTCCGCGCACAGCGCGAACTGGCCGGTGGCGGAAAGCGGCGAATCCGAGATGACCGGCACCAGCCCGCAGGCCAGCGCCTCCATACAGCTGATACCCTCGATCTCGGCGTCGGAGGCATGGACGTAAAGGTCGCACATATTGATGAGCCGGCGCAGCTCGTCCTGGCCGTAGAAGCCGAACACGGGCGGATGCGCCAGCCCCGCGGCAAGCTTGCGGTATGCCTTTTCCTTAGGGCCCTTGCCCGCAAATACCAGCTGGAGCCTGTCTGCATATTTGCTGCGTTTCGCAGCCTCTATGATCAGATCCTGCCGTTTTTCGCCGGAAAGGCGGCCGATCATCAAAATCGTGAACCTTCCCTCCAGCTCCGGTGCGCGCGGCACCTGCGCGGGACGAAACGCGTCCGCAACACCGTTGGAGATGACCCACAGCTTCGCGCCGTAGCCATGGCTCTCCAGCTGCCGGGCGATAAAAGCGCTGGGACAGTGGATATGGTCGAACCGGTTGTAAAACACCTTGTAGAACCACCAGTACAGGAAATCATTCACGCGCCTGTTTTTGCCCAAAAAAATGCTGGAGGTGATATTCTCCGGCTGCACGTGAAAGGCCGCCACTGTGGGAATGCCCATCTGGCGGGCCAGTTCCTCCCCCCTGCGGCAAAAGCGGAACGGCATATAAAAGTGCACGATATCGGCGTCCTTGAAGGCCGTGTAATATGCCTCTTCATCGGGCTTCGCAAAGCACATGCCCTGGCTTTCGATGAGCTTCTGGAACACCGGGATACGGTGCACCGGAGCGCATATCTTGCCCTCGCACGGCGCGCCGCCCGCAAGAATGACAACCTCGTGCCCGCGCCTGCGCAGCTGGCCCGCAAAGCGCCGCGCCGTCACAGTGGTGCCGTTGTTTGAATCGTCGAACTGGTCGATCACCAAAACAATTTTCATTCAGAGCCTCCATTGCCCGGGGCGTTTTCACGCTCCAATATCTGCTGCAAAAGCAGCGCGGCGCGCGCTTTGCGCCGCTTTGTTTCCTCGGGCGCGGCACTCCATACGCCGTCCCTGTGCTCCAGCACATCCCCCTGCGCCGCACCGGGCGGCAGGTCTGCCGCAGGCACGAACGCACTGCCGCCCGCGTCATCCACCAGACGCGCCGTTCCGTTTTCCAACGCGTCCACAGAATAATACATCACGCCGCCTCCTGTCTGCTTACGGCCATCTGCAAGACCCCCGCCTTGTCTACATACGCAATGATTGTTCCCTCCGTATCGGTACGGTAGACCTGCGCCCCCACATTTGCAAACGCGGCCAGCGCCTCGCTGTGGGGATGTCCGTAGGAATTGCCCGCGCCGCAGGAGACCACAACGGCCTGCGGGCGCACCGCATCCAGAAATGCCTGGGTATTGGACGTGGACGAGCCGTGATGCGCCGCTTTGAAAACATCCGCATGTACATCCGCGCCGCTTGCCAGCACCGCGTCCTCCACGGCCTTTTCGCCGTCGCCGCTGGACAGGCAGCGCAGGCCCGGCGCCTCAAACAGCGTCACCAGAGAGATATCGTTGAGATTTTCCGCGGCCACACCGTCGCCCAGCACCGTGAGCGTCCCTTCTCCCAGCGGGAACACATCTCCCGCGCGGGCCGTCACAGTGGGGATCTGCTTTTCCCGGATGGCGTCCAGCAGATTCAGGAAGGTGGATGTAGTGGGCATCGGCGCTTTTGCAAAATCCGGCAGCACGGCCCTGTCCACAGGGAACGCATCCAGCACGGCCTGCATGCCGCCTATATGGTCCGCATGGGGATGCGTCATCACCAGCAGGTCCAGCTTTGCAACGCCTGCGGCCTGCAAGTACGCCATCAGCCCGTCCGCTGCTTCCCGCTCGCCTGCGTCGATGAGTGCGAATGCGCCGTTCTGTTCCAGCAGAACAGCGTCTCCCTGCCCCACGTCGATAAAATGTACTTTTGTAGCCGCGCCCGCCGCTTCCTCCGGCAGATGCGGCACGGGCGCTGCTACGCCGAACCAGCTGTACAGCTGCTGCCAGGTGGGCAGCGCACCGCCGTTTTCCTCACTGAGGCTGATAACGGCTGCCAACAGCACCAGCACCGCGACAATGCCGCACAGCACCGCCGTCAGCGCTTTTTCAAATTTTTCCTTCCGCTGTTTTTTCTTTCTCCTGCTTGCCGCCATGTGCCTGCTCCTTTATCTGGTCTGCCTGCCGTGCGCGCGCCGTTTGTGCTGCCGCCATGCCGCTGCACACCGCCCGCAGGCTGCGGGCGCGCCGCGCTGCACGGCCGTGTGCCCGCGCTTTTCCCAGCCCCGCGCCCGCCGCACAAAAGCGGGATCAGGTCCTCCCGATGAGCCAGCTGCAGCGCCTTGCGCACCCGCGGCGTGTTCTTCGGCTCGTAATATTGCAGCAGCGCGCGCTGCATGGCTTTTTCCTCCGGCGTTTTCGCCACATACACCGGCTTGAGCGTGTACGGGTCCAGCCCGGTGTAGAACATGCAGGTGGACACCGTGCCCGGCGTGGGATAAAAATCCTGCACCTGCTCGGGCCTGATGTTGTTTTTATACAGATATTCAGCCAGCGTCACCGCGTCCCGCAGTGTACTTCCCGGATGGCTGCTCATCAGGTAGGGCACCAGATATTGTTTCTTTCCCGCCTGCTTCGTCAGCTCATAGAACCGCTTGGAAAATTTGTTGTACACCTCGATGGGCGGCTTTCCCATATAACGCAGCGTATCCGGCGCGCAGTGCTCGGGCGCCACCTTCAGCTGCCCGCTCACATGATGCTCCACCAGCTCTTTGAAAAAGCTCTCGTCTTTATCGCGAATGAGGTAATCATAGCGGATGCCGCTGCGGATGAACACCTTTTTCACACCCGGCAGTGCGCGCAGCCTGCGCAGGATGCCCAGATATTCCCTGTGGTCCACGATGATCTTGCCGCAGGGCTGCGGCGCCAGGCAGTGCTTGCCGCCCGCGCACATCCCGTTTTTCATCTGCTCTTTGCAGCTGGGCAGGCGGAAGTTTGCAGTGGGGCCGCCCACGTCATGAATGTACCCCTTGAAACCCGGCGCATGCGTCATGGCCTCGGCCTCGCGCACCACGCTGTCCGCGCTGCGCGAGGTGACCCTGCGCCCCTGATGGAGCTGGATGGCGCAGAAATTACAGCCGCCGAAGCAGCCGCGGTTATGGATGATGGAAAATTCCACCTCTTCAATGGCAGGCACGCCGCCCAGCGCTTCGTAGGAGGGATGATAGCGCCGCGTAAAGGGAAGCGCATACACGGCGTCCAGCTCCCGCCGGGTGAGCGGCGCCGCCGGGATGTTCTGCACCAGATACCGCTCCGATTGTTTTTGCACCACGGGCTTGCCCGAGACAACGTCCTGGTTGTCCATCTGGATGCGGCAGGCTCTGGCATATGCCGTCTTGTCCGCGCGCACTTTGGCAAAAGAGGCGCACTCCACATAAGACGCGGGCAGACCGGCGAAATCCGTCAGATAACAGGTCCCCGCAACGCCGGTGATCTCCTCCACCGGCTCCCCGGCCGCCAGTCTCCGTGCAATCTCCGCCGTCTGGCGTTCCCCCATGCCGAAGGAAACGATATCCGCCCCGCTGCTCTCGACGATGCTGGGCAGCACATCATCCAGCCAATAGTCGTAGTGGGCAAAGCGGCGAAGCGACGCCTCCAACCCTCCCAGAATGACCGGAAGATCCGGGTAAGCCTGCTTTGCCAGCTGCGTGTAAACGGTGGCGCTGCGGTCCGGCCGCTTGCCTGCCGCACCGCCCGGTGTGTATTCGTCCTGGGCGCGGCGGATCTTTGCCACCGAATAGTGCGCCACCATACTGTCCACATTGCCGCCGCCGATGAAAAACCCGTAGCGGGGACGGCCGAACTCCTTCATGCTTTCGCAGGTGGTGAAATCCGGCTGGGAAAGAACGCCCACGCGGTAACCCTCGGCCTCCAGCAGACGCGAAATAATGGCCGCGCCGAAGCTGGGGTGGTCCACATAGGCGTCCCCCGTTACCAGCACGAAATCCACGTCCCGCCATCCCCTGGCAAGCATATCGGCTTTGCAGACAGGCAGAAACTTCTCCACAGCCGGATTTTTTGTATTCTCACTCATAAAACGATCCTTTTCCGTTTCCGTATTCACTGTGCTTTCCAAAATCCCGGCGGACAAAACCGCAAATGCAGGGCGGACCAGTCCGCCCTGCATCCGGTATCTCCTGTCAGACCTCCGGCGTCGAATCCGACGCCTGCTGCATCGTCATCTCGATCCACTGCTGGCGGGTGATGAGCACCTGCCGCGGCTTCGAGCCTTCGTACGGGCCGATGATGTGCAGCTGTTCCATCTCGTCCATGATGCGGGCCGCCCGGGCGTAGCCCAGCTTGCAGCGCCGCTGCAAAAGACTTGTAGACGCCTGTCCCGCGTCGATAACGACCTCCACGGCTGTTTTGAGCATCGGGTCCTGGCTGTCGTCCTCGTCCCCGCTGTCGCCCGCGCCCTTTTCAGGTACCGCGCGCTTGTCCATCTCCTGGATCATCTCCTCGCTGTAATCAGCGGAAGAGTGCTTTTTGATGAAGTTCAACACGTCGCTGATCTCTTCGTCGCGCACATAAGTCCCCTGGATGCGGACGGGCTTGCTTGCGCCGACAGGCATGAACAGCATGTCGCCCATGCCCAGCAGCTTTTCCGCGCCGCCCGCGTCCAGAATGGTGCGGCTGTCGATCTGGCTGCTGACGGCGAAAGCGATGCGGCTGGGGATATTGGCCTTGATAAGGCCCGTGATGACGTCCACCGAGGGGCGCTGCGTGGCCACGATAAGGTGCATGCCCGCCGCACGCGCTTTCTGGGCAATGCGGCAGATATAGTCCTCCACTTCCTTGCCGGCCACCATCATCAGGTCGGCCAGCTCATCGATGACGATGGCGATGTAGGGCAGCTTCTCCATGCCCTCCGTCTCTGCGGCCATGCGGTTATAGCTCTTGATGTCGCGCACGTTGGTCTCCGCGAACAGGTGGTAACGCTTTTCCATTTCGCCCACGGCCGCGCCAAGCGCGCCCGCAGCCTTCCGCGGTTCAGTGACGACGGGCATCAGCAGGTGCGGGATGCCGTTATACTCGGCCAGCTCCACCACCTTGGGGTCGATCATAATGAGTTTCAGATCCTCAGGAGAGGATTTGTACAAAAAGCTCATAACAATGGCGTTGATGCACACGGATTTGCCGCTGCCCGTGCTGCCTGCGATGAGCAGATGCGGCATCTTGGTCAGGTCCGCCACCTGGCATGCGCCCGCAATGTCTTTACCCAAGGCCAGCGTAAGCGGCGAAGCGCTTTTGGTGAATACGGGCGATTCCAGAATGCTGCGGATGCTGACGGATGTGGAGTTGCGGTTGGGCACCTCGATCCCCACGGCCGCCTTGCCCGGGATGGGCGCTTCGATGCGAACGCCCGCCGTAGCAAGGTTGAGCGCGATGTCATCCGCCAGGCCCGTGATGCGGCTGATCTTTACGCCCGCAAGAGGCTGCAGCTCGTACCGGGTGACAGACGGCCCGCGGCTGATATCCATCATACGCGTCTGTACGCCGAAGCTGGACAGTGTTTTCACCAGCAGATCCGCGTTGTGTGTCAGCTCCTCTTCCACGCCCTTTTCATCCGTGGGCTGCTGCTTGCGGAAAAGGCTCAGAGGCGGATAAGCGTAGCCCGTCTCGCCTTCGCCCGCGGCGGGCGCTATGGTAAGCTGGTCGTTGGCATCCACCACAAGCTCCGGCGCGGGGCCCGCCGCCTTTTTCACAAGGCTCGCCAGCGCGTCTTCCGCGCTCTCCTGCACAGGGGGCTCCTGCTGCGGCTGCACGGGCGCGGAGGCTTCTTCCTCCTGCGGTACAGTGCGGCTGCCCGCCGCGGCGCCGCTGGTAAAGCCTTACGCCGACGCGAGCCACAAATATGCGTGGATCGGCATCGCCGCGATGCTCGCGCTGGCGCTCGCGGGCGGGCTTTACGCCTTTACGCGGATCAAACCCGATTTCCGCGCGCGGACGCGGGTCGAAAAGATCGTGATGCTGGTGCTGCTGCTCGCGTCGCTCGTCGCGATCCTCACGACCTTTGGCATCGTGCTCTCGCTGCTGTTT
>NZ_JAFOIN010000059.1:0-21511 GCF_017421385.1 Ruthenibacterium sp.
CTTGACTTGGAGTGAACTCCAGATGTTATGCTTACTACAAAGCTTGTAATGCCGCCCGCCGGTGTGCGGCATGGGTAAGAGAGGAAAATGCAATATGAAAAAACTGGGATTCGGCTGTATGCGTCTGCCCATGATGGGCGGTGCGGACGGCGAAGTGGACAAGCGGGAATTCTGCCGCATGGTGGATACGTTTCTGGCCGAGGGCTTTTGCTATTTCGACACGGCCCACGGATATTTGAACGGCAAAAGCGAAACGGCGCTGCGGGAATGCCTGACGGCGCGCTATCCGCGCGAATCGTACATTTTGACAGACAAGTTGACGTCGTTCTTTTTTGAAAAGGAGGACGATATCCTGCCTTTATTTGAGCAGCAGCTGGAAAAAACCGGTGTCTCCTATTTCGATTATTATCTGCTGCACGCGCTGAACGGCGCTTACTACGAAAAATTTACACGCTGCAATGCGTTTGAAATCGTGAAACAGCTCAAGGAGCAGGGCAGGGTGAAGCATATCGGCATTTCGTTTCACGACAAGCCTGCTCTGCTGGACCGCGTTCTGGACGAGCATCCGGAGATAGAAGTGGTGCAGATCCAGTTCAATTATGCGGATTACGAAAACCCCAGCATCGAGAGCCGTGCCGTGTACGAGGTGTGCCGCAGACACCAAAAGCCCGTCATCGTGATGGAACCTGTCAAGGGCGGGGGACTTATCCAGCTGCCGGAGGAGGCGAAGGCGGTGCTGGACGGCGTGGGAACGGGAAGCTACGCCAGCTATGCCGTGCGCTACGCGGCTTCCTTTGAGGGGGTATTCATGGTGCTCAGCGGCATGAGCAACTATGAACAGCTTGCCGACAACGTAAGCTACATGAAAGATTTTCAGCCCTTTACCAGCGCGGAATACAAGGCTGTGGAACGCGTGCGGGAGATTTTGAAACAGCAGGACAGCATTCCCTGTACGGCCTGCCGTTACTGTGTGCCGGGCTGCCCGAAGCATATTCCCATCCCCGGCCTGTTCGGCTGTTACAACGCCAAAAAACAGTTTGGAGACTGGAACAGCGACGTCTATTACGGAAACCTGACGCAGAACGGGGGAAAAGCATCGGAGTGCATCGGCTGCGGCCAGTGCGAGCGGGCGTGCCCGCAGCATCTGCCGGTGATCCGCCATTTAAAGGAAACCGCGGCGCTGTTTGAAACGCAGGCGTAAGCGCCCGCAAAAAGAAAAGGGAGAATACAATGGAATACAGGGAATTGGGCCGCACCGGGCTGCGCGTGAGCGAGATCGGCCTTGGGTGCGAGGGCTTTGTGGGCAAGACGGAAGAAGAGACACAGGCATTGATGACGCAGGCGGTGGAAGCGGGCGTGAACTGTATGGATCTGTACACGCCGGACCCGGACCTGCGCAGCCGCGTGGGACGCGCGCTGCGGGGCAGGCGGGAACAGTTCGTGCTGCAGGCGCATCTGTGTACCGTCTGGTAGAACGGCCAGTACAAAGCCACGCGGGACATCGGCGAGGTACGGGCTTCCTTTGAGGACATGCTGTGCCGTCTGGAAACAGACTATATCGACGTGGGAATGATCCATTATGTGGATACCATGGACACATGGAACACTGTGGCAAACGGCGAGGTGATGCGCTATGCGCTGGAGCAAAAGCGCGCGGGGCGCATCCGGTGCATCGGCCTGAGCAGCCACAACCCGGAGGTGGCGCTGGCGGCTGTGGAAAGCGGCCTTGTGGAGGTACTGATGTTCAGCGTCAACCCCTGCTATGATCTGCAGCCCGCGGGAGAGAATTGCGAGGCTCTGTGGGCGGAGGAAAGCTATGCGGGCATGCTGGTGAATATGGACCCTGCGCGGGAGCGCCTGTACGAGACCTGCCAGCGCCTGGGTGTGGGCATCACGGTGATGAAGGCCTTCGGCGGGGGAGACCTGCTGAAGGCGGATTCCCCGGCGGGCGTTGCGCTGACGGTGGAGCAGTGCATCCACTATGCGCTCACGCGGCCCGCCGTGGCCAGCGTGATGTCCGGCGTGCACACGTCCGCCGAGCTTGCGGCCAGCCTGGCTTATGAGACGGCACCGGACAGCGCGCGGGATTACGCTGCTGCGCTGGCGACTTTCCCGAAAATAAGCTGGAGGGGACACTGCATGTACTGCGGCCACTGCGCCCCGTGTCCAAAGGGGATCGACGTTGCAAGCGTCACCAAATTCCTGAACCTGGCCCGTGCCCAGGGCATGGTGCCGGAGACGGTGCGCGAGCATTATGCGGCGCTGGCCCATAAGGCGGGCGAATGTATCGCCTGCGGCGCATGCAGCAAGCGCTGCCCTTTCGGCGTGGACGCGGTGGAAAACATGCGCCGGGCAGAGGAGACCTTCGGCGCATAGTGTGCGGCAAAGGCCGGCTTTTGAAGAACAGAACGGCGGCGGAGCGCGCCGGGATAAAAGGAGTATTTGTGATATGACGATTGCACAGGTAAGCCAGAAATACGGCGTCTCAGCGGATACACTGCGGTATTATGAGCGCATCGGCCTGCTGCCCCCGGTGGGGCGCACAAAGAGCGGTATCCGCGATTATACCGAAGAGGACTGCAACTGGGTGAATTTCATCAAATGCATGCGCGGCGCAGGACTTCCCGTGGAGACGCTGATTGAATATGTGGGCCTGTTCGGACAGGGAGACGAGACCATTCCCGCGCGCAAAGAACTGCTGATGGAACAGCGCCGCCAACTGGCTGCGCGCATCGGCGAGATGCAGGCCGTATTGGACAGGCTGGACAAAAAGATAGAAGGTTACGAGAGCCATCTGCTGAAAGCGGAGCGCAGCCTGAAACGGTGAAGCAATGAAAGAAAGGGAAAGCGGAATCTGCCGCTTTCCCTTTTCTGATGCGTCCTTTTTATTTTTTTCGCCCGGCCAATGCGCTGCATACGGCCATCACCGCCGCAAACAGCACGCCCGCCACAGGCCATATGACCCAGCTTTCCCGCCAGGAATGGCCGGGGAGGCTGCATGCCAGGTACACGGCTGCTGCCACGCACCAGTACACGGTGCTCACCACGCCGGTGATAGAGCTGGTTTTCTTTTTTGTCCGCGTATAATCGCCCTCCTGAAGCAGCTTTTCCATGCTGGCCCAGTTGACGCCGCCCACGATGAAAAAAATCACCCCGAGGCCGATCAGGAGCAGCATGACGGAGAGCATGCCCACAAGAAAAAGCCCGTTTTCCGAGAGGAACGCGCCGCCGAACAAAGGAATGGCAGAAAGGATACACAGGCAGGCGCCCAAAACATTGTACCGCGTGTAGGTGCTGCGGTACTGACGTTGGCGTTCCCGCACCATGCCGGATACACCGTATTCCGTTTCAAACACTTCGGCCTCCAGATAGGCATAAGGGCTCGTCATGCCGCCGCAGGAGATGAACATCGCCACAGCAACTGCGACGAGCAGGAGCATCACGATCATCCCCGCGCCGCCGGCCAGATTTTCACGGATGGGCAGCATGCCCGTCTCGCTGGCGGCAGCCAACAGGAACAGGCAGATGGGGGAGAGGATGCATAAAAAAGTGGCAAAGGCGATGCGTCCGGCCGTAGCCTGCTTCACCTGAAGAAAAGCGTTGGCCTCCTCCATGGAGACGCGGCGCACCGAGGAGGAATCATCGGATTTCGTGTATTCGGCTTCCGCCAGCTCATCTTTCAGCAGATAGTCTGTGCTGACGCCGAAGATCTGCGCCAGCTGCAAGATCTTTTCAAGGTCGGGAATGGATTGTGCGCCCTCCCATTTGGAGACGGACTGCCGTGTTACATTCAGTTTTTCCGCAAGCTCCTCCTGCGACCAGCCGCTTTTTTTTCGAAGCTGGACGACCTTATCCGCAAAAATCATATCACTGCACCTCACTGTTTTGTTGCCGGGGCCTGGTGCGCTCCGGGGTGCTTCCAGCATACCCCGCCGGGCGGTTGCGCGCCACCAACCGGCGCCGGGCAATGTGTCAACCGGTGGTTGCACAGGCCGGAGGCCCGTGGGAAAACGGCGTTTTCAGGTGCGCTGCACGCTGCGGCGGCCATCCTGGCGGAACATGCCCAGCAGGCAGAGGAACAGCAGCGCCTGTGCTGCGGGAGCCGCGGCCCAGATGCCGTTCACGCCCAGCATCGGCGGCAGAAGGAACAGAAACAGGGGGCTTGCGCCAAGCGGATCGCCAAAAATAAAGAACAGGCTGCGGCGCGTCTGCCCGGTGGCGTAAAAGCAGGAGGCGTACAGGCGCACCACGCCCCAAAGAGGCAGCGAGGCGACGGCAAACAACAGGGCGGGAACGCTTTCCCGGGCGGTCTCGGACGAAGCGCCAAACAGCAGCGGCAGCTGTTCCCGAGCAAGGAATGTGCCTGCGCACAGCACCGCGGCCACCGCCAGCAGTAAACGCAGCGCGCGGCGCTGTAAATGATGCTGGGCCGCAAGGTCGCCCGCACCGTGGCAGAAGCTCACCAGCGGCTGGATGCCCTCGCCGATACCGGACAAAAGCGGCTGCAGCGCCCCCAGTACATAACTGAGGATGGCGTAGGTAGCAACAGCGCCCGCGCCGCCGTAACGGATGCACTGCCAGTTGTTGAGCATGATGAGCACACTGGCGGACATGGAAAGCCCAAACGGAGAAACGCCCACCGTAAGCAGTTTTTTGCACAGGCGCGGATCGGGGCAAAACTGGCGCGCGTGGACGGGAGCGTTTTTGTTCATAAGCAGGCACAGCAGTGCGGCCAGCGCCGAAAGGCCCTGCGCCGTTACGGTGGCCAGCGCCGCGCCGCGCATGCCCCAGGCGAATACGGCGATGAACAGCCAGTCCAGCAGGATGTTGCACAGCAGGCTGAAAATCATGATGGCCATTGCGGCGACGGTACGCCCGCTTCCGCGCAGCAGAGGGTTCAATCCGCTGTTGAATATCTGCAGGCCGCCCGCCAGCACGACGACAACGGTGTAATCCGCCGCGGGCTGGTACAGCTCGCCTGTTGCGCCAAGCAGGCGGAGCAGCCACGGGTATGAAAGGCCCAGCGCCGCCGTCAGCAGCACGGTGGCCGCACCCAGGCACAAAAGCGTGTTGCCCCGCGCGGCCAGGGCCTTTTCCGTGTCGCCCGCGCCCATGGCGTGGGTCATCACCACGCTGCCGCCGGAGCCGATGCCCAGCCCCGTGGCAAGGATGACAGCCGCGATGGGCCACAGGATGTTGATGGAGGCAAGGCCTACGTCCCCGATGCTTTGGCCGATGAAAAAACCGTCGACGATGATAAAAAATCCCGTCAGAAGCTGGGATGCCATGGCGGGGATGACGTAGCGGTAAAACTGCTCGTGAGGCGCTTTGGTATGCAAAAAAACAACTCCTTTCCCGTATCGGCGGAGCAGTGTTTGGCCGACACGGTATATTGTATCGAAAAGCGGAGTGGATTGCACGGGGGTTTTTATTGAGAAGCAATAAAATACCGAGGCGGAGCTGCCGCTTTATGCGCGTACGGGCACTTCATGCCCGGCGCTTGCAGGATCAAGGCTGCGGGACGGGCTGTAACGTCTGAACCCAGGTCGGAAAGAAAAACCACCGTTTTCCGTGGGCCGAACGGCTTGCGTGAAAGCGGCGGCTTTCATTTGATGCGATGGGGGCGGCAGTTCAGAGGTAATCGATGCCCAGCGTGGCAAGGCCGTTAAGATTTAGGCCGGCGGTATTGCCCGCCCGGTATTCGTAAAAGCCCTGTGCGGCCACCATGGCGGCGTTGTCGCCGCAGAGCCGGAGCTCCGGCAGATACAGCCGCGCGCCCAGCTTCTTCGCGCCCGCGGCAAGCGTCTCCCGCAGCAGGCCGTTGGCGGCCACGCCGCCTGCGATGCAGATCTGCTTTGCGCCGGTATCCTGCGCGGCCAGCAGCAGCTTTTCGGCCAGAATGTCCGTGATGCGGAACTGGAAGCTGGCGGCCATATCGGCCACGTTCACACGTTCTCCTTTCATCTGCGCTTTGTTCACAAGATTGAGCACAGCTGTTTTCAGACCGGAGAAGCTGACGTTGTACGGGCCCTCTACATGGGGCGTGGGCAGGGGATAAGCTTTGGAATCGCCCGTTTGGGCGGCCCGGCTCACCGCCGGGCCGCCGGGATAGCCCAGCCCCAGCGTGCGCGCCACCTTGTCGAAGGCTTCGCCGGCTGCGTCGTCCACCGTCCGGCCAAGGACCTCGAAATGGGTGTAGTCCTGCACCCGCACAATATGGCTGTGCCCGCCGCTGGCAACGAGGCATAAAAACGGCGGCTCCAGCTCGGGGTGCGTCAGGTACAGCGCTGCGATATGTCCGCGCAGATGGTGCACGGGGATGAGTGGTTTTTGCGCAGAAAGCGCGAGGCCTTTTGCAAAATTCAGGCCCACCAGCACCGCGCCGATGAGCCCGGGCGCAAAGGTGACCGCCACGCCGCCGATTTCATCCAGCGCCGTGCCCGCTTCGTCCAGCGCGGCCCGCGCCACCTGAGAGATATGTTCGATGTGGCGGCGGCTTGCAATCTCCGGCACCACGCCGCCGTAAAGATTTTGCTCTGCGGCGCTGGAGGCCACGCAATTTGAAAGAAGCTTCCGCCCGTCCTTCACGACGGCGGCGCAGGTATCGTCACAGCTGGATTCGATTCCCAAAATATACATATAAAACTTCCTTGTCGGTTTATTCGGCCTGCGGCTCCAACAGCGTAAGCCCGCCGCCATGGTCGTAAGCGACGCAGCGCCATTTCAGCGCGCCGTCCGCCGCGTTTTCAAAGCGGAACAAAAGGTTTACCGCGGTGTGGCCGTCCTCGGCATAGGCGTATACCAGCGGCATATAGCTTGCGGTGGAAAGCACACGGACGGCGCTCTCATCCGGGAAAAAGCGCATGGTTCCGCCCAGCGTTCCCTCGATGGGAATCAGCTCAGGGTGGGCGTATAGATCGGCCGCGAGCCGCTTTTCCCGCTCGGTTCGCGTATCCTCCAACACGGCCGCACGCTGCGCGTCTGCGAGCGCGGCTTTCAATTCAGCCACCTGTTCGGTGAGCGCCTGCAATTCAGCATCCTGCGCTTTCAACTGCGCAAGCGCCTGTTCATGTGCGGAGGCAGGAACAGCGTTGCCCTGGGCGGAGCAGGCGCACAAAAGGGCCGCGCAAAGGCAAAATGCCGCAGGTGCACAGAGGAAAAGGCGGGAGCGAAAGAGGTTCTTTTTCATTGCGGCGTCCTCCTTTGAAAACAATGAAAAACGGGTCATTGCCGTTCCTGTACAGTGACGGAAACCACGTCGCCGGGCTGCTTTCCGATCTTCGCGCGGATGTCTCTGCGCACGCCGAGTATGTGCCCGGGCGTCCCCATGCGCACGAGGCTGCCGTCATAGGGCTGGCCGTCGAAAGTAGCGTGGACCTTCACGCGGCCCTTGCCAAATTCGGCGCGCACATCGTAGGGGAATTCCACATACGCGCCGTTCAGGTCCGGCACTTTTTGAAGCACCGCTTCAAAGCGGTAGATCGTTTCATTCATATTCCGGCCCCTTTTTACGCGCCGGGCCGCACGGCTGTGAAGAACAGGCGCGGGAAGCGGAAGATGATCTCGCCGCTGCGCTGCGCGGGGTAGGCCTGCACAAGCTGAGCGGATACGTCGCGCTCGAACTCTTCCTGCTGCGCCTTGTTCAGCTTGTCCAGATAGGGCCGCATACCTGTGGCCCGGTACCACTCCAGCATGGCCGCATGGCTGGGCATGCGGTGATAATAGGTGATCTCCCACATCGTGAATTCCTGCGTCAGCTCCCCAAGCATATCGAAGTATTCATTCTGCTGAAGATTGTGGAACGCACGGGGCGGCGCGGGAAAGGCCATCCGCCATTTTTCCCGGCGGGCGGTTTCAGCAATAATCCTGTGCATAGGCTGGCTTTGCTGCACGGGGATCTGCACAGCCAGCACGCCGCCGGGACGGAGCTGACGCATCAGCGCGGGCAGCAGCGTCCGGTGCTCCGGGATCCACTGCAGGCACGCGTTGGAAAATACAATATCAAAGCCGCCGCCCAGTGCGTCCAGGCCCTGCGGTGCCTCGCACACACGAAATTCAAATTCCGGATGTGCGGCACAGGCCGCAGCCACCATGTTTTCGGAGCTGTCCACGCCCAGTACACGCGCGCCGGGGTAACGCGCGGCCACTGCGGCCGTGCTGTTGCCGGGCCCGCAGCCAATGTCCAGAATGCTGCGCGCATCCCGCAAAGGGATGCGCGCGGCAAGGTCGTGCGAGGGCTGTGTGCGCTCCGCTTTGAATTTGAGGTAAAGCTCGGAATTCCAGTCTGCCATAGAAAAATACCTTCCTTTCCGGATGAGAGGCATGTCACCCGTTTACACCGGCGCAGCGACGAAGTATCGCGTCTGCGGCCTGTGCGGGCGACAGGCTCGTGTTGTCCAGCCAGAAGCCGACGCGGGGTGTTTCCGCCAGAAAAGCGTCGTAAAGAGCTTCCGGCGAAAAGCCCGTATAGCCCGTCTTGGACCGTTTTTCCTCGCGCTCTTTCACCGCGGCAAGGCTGGGGCACAGGACGACGGCCTCTACGGGATAACCTTGCAGCAGCCGCAGCATACGGGGCAGCGCTTCGCCGTAATAGTTGTCTTGAACCACAACGGAAAAGCCGCCGTCGAAATAGGTTTTCGCGGCCTCCGCCGTCAGGCAGTACCGCAGATGAAGCTGGCGCACGGCCTCTTCGGAGGGCGCTGCGGACATTTCTTCCCGCCCGGAGGCGATCATCCGGCGGAACACGTCGCCGCGCAGATGGACGCATTTGTCCAGCTTCAGCGCAAGGGCCTCGGCGGTCGTGGACTTCCCCGCCGCCATCACGCCCGTGATCAGATAAATTTGCCGTTCCGTAAAAGCACCTCCCGGGAAAAGCGGCCGCCGCGCCGTTACAGCGTTTTCTGCATCAGCACGGCGTCATCCGCGGGCGTTGCATAAAAGTTCCGGCGCAGGCCCGTCTGCACAAAGCCGAGCGAGCGGTACAGCGCCTGCGCGGCGCTGTTCTGGGCACGCACTTCCAGGAACACGTCCTGCGCGCCCTGCAGACACAGCGCCGCGAACGCCCAGGACAGCAATGCCCGTGCCACGCCCTGGCGGCGAAAGGCGGGCGCAGTGCTTACGGCGTAGAGGCTTGCCTCGCCGCACACGAGCTGGAACACCGCAAGCCCGGCGACTTTTCCTTCGGCTTCGGCAACAAACAGGCGCGCGTTTTCCTGCGCCAGCTCTTCGCGCAGTGCGGCTTCGCTCCAACCGTCGTCCGCGCAGGCTTCAATGGCCGCGCACGCGGGCACGTCGGTTTCCCGCATAAAGCGGCAGAGGATGGGGCCGGCCACCCTGGGGGCCGTTGTTTCCTGCTGCATATCGTTCGTCCTTTTTTCATTGTCTTTCATTGCCGGGGCCGGGCGTGCGGACGCGGGGGGGGCCGTCACCCTTTGGCCGCATACCATGTCGTACCGCTGTTTACATCCGCGGAGAGCGGCACCCGCAGCTCGGCCGCGCCGCGCATCTCCTCGCCCAGCACTTTGGCCGCGCGCTCTTTTTCTTCAGCCGGACATTCGACGATCAGCTCGTCGTGCACCTGCAGAATCAGGCGGGCGCGCAGGCCCTCGGCCTTCAGGCGGCGGTATACGCGCACCATGGCCAACTTGATGATATCCGCGGCGGTGCCCTGGATGGGGGTGTTCATGGCCATGCGCTCGCCCAGGCTGCGTACGTTGAAATTGCTGCTGGCAAGCTCCGGCAGCGTGCGGCGGCGGCCGTACAGCGTTGTTACATAGCCGTTCTCACGGCCCTGCTCCACGGTCTCGTCCAGATATTTTTTGACGCCCGGGAAATTGGCGAAATAGTTTTTGATGAACGCGTCGGCTTCCTTGACGCTGACGCCGATATCCTTGGACAGGCTGAACGCGCCGATGCCGTACACGATGCCGAAGTTGACCGCCTTGGCGGACGAACGCAGCGCGGGCGTGACCTGTTCCGGCGGCAGACCGTAGATTCTGGCCGCAGTGCTGCGGTGGATGTCTGCGCCGGAACGGAACGCCTCGCACATGGCTTCATCGCCGGAGATGTGCGCAAGAAGGCGCAGTTCGATTTGGCTGTAATCCGCGTCCAGCAGCGTTTCGCCCTGGGGCGCGATGAAATATTTGCGGAAGCGGCTGCCCAGCTCGGTTCGCACGGGGATATTCTGCAGATTGGGCTCGCCGGAGGAAATACGGCCGGTACGGGTCTCCGTCTGGTTGAAGGTGGAATGGATGCGCCCGTCCGCCCCCACGACCTTGAGCAGGCCCTCGACATAGGTGGAATTCAGCTTCTGGTAGGTTCGGTACTGCAGGATGCGGCCGATGACGGGGGAATAGTCCCGCAGGCTCTCCAGCGTTTCGGCGTTGGTGGAATAACCGCTTTTCGTTTTTTTGCGTGTGGGCAGGCCAAGATCCTCAAACAGCGCCTTGCCCAGCTGCTTGGGGCTGTTGACGTTGAACTCATAGCCTACTTCATCATAGATGGCGCGAAGCTCTGCACCGAGGGCCGTCTGCAGCTCCTGCCCAAAGGCTTCAATACCGTTCCTGTCCACCAGAATGCCGATGTGCTCCATACTGGCCAGCACTTCGCACAGCGGGAATTCGATGTCGTCCAGCAGTTTTCCCATGCCTTCTGCATCGCATTTTTCACGCAGCACTGCGCACAGCTCTTCCAGCACGCCGGCTTCGGGCCAGGGCGCGCTGAACGCCGGGCGCACGCCGTATTCAGCGGCAAGGCGGGCCACGGTGTAATCGCTGGCCGCGGGGTTCAGCAGGTAGGCGGCCAGCTTTGCGTCGAAAGTGATGTTTTGGGCGGCAAGCCCGTGGGCAAAGCAGGCGCGGTACAGCGGCTTTGCGTCGAAACAGCGTTTTTCGGCGGCTTCATTTGCAAGCAGCGCCAAAAACGCTTCATCCTCAAGCCCCGCGGAATATACGGCTCCGTCCTGTACGGCCAGCATCACGTCTCCGGCGGCGCAAAGATAGACAGGGCCCGTGAGCGCGGGCAGGGGGGCCGCCTCCACCAGAGGGACAGCGGGCGCATCGTCAAAGCCGGGCTGCTGCGGCCCGGCTTCGGCGGGCAGGCGCAGCTTGTCCAGCGTGGCGTACATTTCAAGGTCCGTCAGCAGGCGTGCGGCGGCAGGGGCGTCTGGCGCGTCTTTTTTGTATGCGCCGGGTGCGGCGTTTACGGGCGCGCTGCACACGATCTCGGCCAGCGTGCGGCTCATCCCGGCCTGTTCTTTGTCCCGCAGCAGCTTTTCCCGCACGCCTTTTTTGATGCGCGCGTCGTCGATGTTTTCATACACGCCTGCCAGCGAGCCGAAATCCTGAATGAGGGCAAGGGCTGTTTTTTCACCCACTCCCGCGACGCCGGGAATGTTGTCCGACGCGTCGCCCATCAGGCTTTTCACCTCGATGAGCTGGCGGGGCCTGACGCCGTATTTTTCAAATACGGCGGCCTCGTCCATCACGGTGGTAACGCTGCGGCCCATCTGGGTGCCGGCCAGAAGCACGCGGGTGTGGGGCCCCACAAGCTGCAGGCTGTCCCTGTCTCCGGTTGCGATGGCGCATTCGTCGCCGCGGGCAGCGCAGGCGGCGGCCAGCGTGCCCAGAATATCGTCGGCCTCGTAGCCCTCGCACGTCACCATTTTGTAGCCGAGGTCCGCCAGCAGCTCTTTCAGCACGGGAAGCTGGGCGGCCAGCTCTTCGGGCATTCCTTTGCGCTGAGCCTTGTAGCCGCTGTACATTTTGTGGCGGAAGGTGGGCGCTTTCAGGTCAAAGGCGACCGCTACCTCGTCCGGTTTTTCCTCGGCTTCCAGCTTAAGCAGGATATTCATGAACCCCACGATGGCGTTGGTGAAGCGGCCGTCCTTTGTGGTGAGCAGCTTGATGCCGTAAAACGCGCGGTTGACGATGCTGTTGCCGTCTAATACAAGCAGTTTCAAAAGAGTATCCTCCGTGATTTTCAAATGTGAAACGTTCCTGTATAGTATACCATAATATGAAATTTTATGGTACAATAATAAAGATATCGCTCGGAAGTGCCGGACGGCCGGCGTCTTCCCGCAGAGCGCTTTTCCAAATACAAAAAAGTTGGTTGATCTATGCAGTTGGGACGATTTACTCTGGCAAAGGGCGCGTCTTTGGCGCCGATGGCGGGCGCGACGGACACGACGATGCGCCGCCTGTGCGCCGCCCACGGAGCGGTATGCACCGTCAGCGAGATGGTGAGCGCAAAGGCTTTGACAATGGGCGACAAAAAAAGCCCGCGGCTGATGGCCGGCGGGGGCGGGGACGCGCCCTTCGGCGTGCAGCTGTTCGGCGCGCAGCCGGACGTGATGGCCGAGGCGGCGCGCCTTATTTGCGATATGCGCGGCAAAATGCCCTTTGATTTTATCGACATCAACATGGGCTGTCCCGCGCCAAAGATCGCGGGGCCGGGAGCGGGCAGCGCGCTGCTGAAGGACCCGCCGCTGGCCGGGGCCATTGCCCGAGCCGTGCGGGACGCGGCGCCGGCCGATGTGCCCGTTACGGTGAAGCTGCGCATCGGCTGGGACGCCGACACGATGACGGGCCTGGAAGTGGCCAGGCGCTGCGCGGACGCGGGCGCCGCGCTGCTGACGGTGCACGGACGCACCCGTGCCGAGATGTACAATCCCGGCATTCACCCGGAGGAGATCGCGAGGATCAAGGCGGCTGTGGATATCCCTGTGCTGGCCAACGGCGACGTGACGGACGCGGAAAGCGCGCTGGCGCTGCTGGCGGCCACGGGGTGCGACGGCGTGGCCGTGGGGCGCGGAGCCATGGGAAACCCATGGCTGTTCGGGCAGATCGCCGCGGCAATGGAGTGCCGGGAGGTTCCCCCACCGCCCAGCCTGCACGAGCGGTTCCGTGTGCTGCGCCGGCATATCTACGATATGTGCGAGGACAAGGGCGAATATATCGCCATGCAGCAGGCGCGCACGCACGCCGCCTGGTATATGCATGGGCTGCGCGGCGCGGCAACGCTGCGGCGGGAATGCTGCGGCATGCTGCATTTTACGGACCTGGACCGTGTGATCGAGCACGCGTGGGAGCTTCAGCGGGAAACGCGCTGAAGACGGCGCTCAGCCGGGCTGCGGTCCCCCGGCGGAAAGCTCGTCCAGCGTCCAGTCATAGCAGGGCAGCATATGCTGCATGAAGTAATCCGCCTCCGGGCATTCCATGGCGGCCAGCGCCGCCGTCTGCTGAGCGCGCGCACCTGCAAATTCCCGGTTGCCCGCGTTTTCCTCCTCGACGCATTTGATGAGTGCGGAGAGCCTGTCCGCAGCTTTCAGAAGCTGGCGCTCTTTCTGCGTAAGGATACCGCCTGAGAGATAGCCGTCCATGCCGGCGCGCACCGCGTCGGGCAGCAGAGCGCCCAGCGTGTGGGCCGCGTCGGCCTCCACAGCCTTGTAGGCTGCGCGCAGCGGCTCACTTTTGTATTTGACGGGCGTGGGCATGTCCCCGGTCAGAATTTCGCTGGCGTCGTGGTACAAAGCGGCGACGGCTACGGTTTCAGGGCGCACATCCGTGCCAAAGATAGTTTGAGAGACAAGGCACAGCGTGTGCGCCAGAATGGCGGCGTCCGCAGTGTGCTCGCTGAGGGATTCCGTGCGCGCGGCGCGCATCAGGCCCCACCGGGCGATGTATTTCATGCGCGCGAGCAGCGCATTAAAGGGATACAGCTCCATTGCAATTTTTTCCTCGCTTTTCTCGTATTATCAGGGTAGGATCGATTCGGCGCGGCCGGCGCCGGGAAACTATTTACATTATAGCAGGAGTAACAAGTTATGAGTAGCCTTGCAAAGCAAAAACAGGAAAAGCAGATGAACGGGTATCTGCTGTCGTTCGGCGTGTGCGCCGCGGCGGCGTTTTTCATCTTTCTGCCGTTCCTCGTCGTGGACAAGGGTTTGTTCCAGTACTGCGGCGATTTCAACAGCCAGCAGATCCCGTTCTACACTTACATGAACGGGTTCGTGAAAAACAGCGCGGGCCAGTGGAGCTGGGAGACGGACCTCGGTACCTCGGCGGTGAACTCGTATTCGTTCTATCTGTACGGTTCGCCGTTTTTCTGGCTGACGACGCTGCTGCCCCAGGCATGGGTGCCGTTTTCCATGGTGCCTATGTTCATGCTCAAGTTCGGCGTGGTGGGGCTGGGCGCGTATACCTATCTGAAGCGGTATTCCGCCGGGCGCAACTATGCCGTCATCGGCGCTTGCCTGTATGCGCTGTCCGGTTTTACGGTCTACAATACGTTTTTCAATCATTTTGTAGACTGCATCGCGCTGTTTCCGTTTTTGCTGTGGGCGCTGGACAGCTATGTTTACGACGGCGTGCGGGGCGTATTCCCGCTGGCGGTGGCCGTCAATCTGCTCAACAATTACTTCTTTTTTGCCGGTCAGATCGTTTTCCTGTTTTTATACTTTTTCATCAAGCTGCTCACGGGCGAATACAGGATCACGCCGGGCCGCTTTGGGCGGCTGGCGTTTGAATCCCTGCTGGGCGTGGCGCTGGGCTGCCTGTTCCTGTGGCCGGCTGTGCTGTGCCTGAAGGACAACCCGCGCACGGTGGACCTTTCCAGCGGCTTCGGCTTTTTGCTGTACGGCCGCGTGCAGCAGTATTTCGCCATTCTGGCCTCGCTGTTCCTCCCGCCGGACCCAACGTATCTGCCCAATATCTTTACCGACGCGGTGGTAAAGCACACCAGCATGACGGCGTTTCTGCCGGTGGTGAGCTGCGCGGGCGTGTGGGCGTATATGAAGGCGCGCAGGAAAAGCGCGTTTACAAAAATCATGTGGGCGTGCCTTATCATGGCGCTGGTGCCGGTGTTGAACTCGGCCTTTTACGCGCTCAATTCCAGCTATTACGCACGCTGGTATTATATGCCCATCCTCATCATGTGCGCGGCCACCATGCAGGCGCTGCAGGACGAGGAGATCGACCTGATGGAGGGCCTGTGGCCTGTGGCCGTGGTAACGCTGCTGTTCGCGGTATTCGCGCTTGTGCCCAAGCAGGAGGACGGGGTATGGAGCCTGGGCGTCGTGAAGGAGCAGTCCCAGTTCTGGCTGACCTACCTGACGGCTGTTTTGGGCCTGCTGATCTTCTACGGCGTTATCCGTTGGTGCCGCGGGCACGAGAGATTCACCCGTGTGCTTTTGGCAGGAATTCTGGGCTTTTCGGTATTCTATTCGGTGGCGCATATTGCACTGGGCAAATTTCCGCAGTGGGAGGGCGACGCGAACTACCGCAGCGAGTGTTATGTGGCCGCCCGTAATAACGACCTGCCCGACGATCATTTTTACCGAATCGATTCCTACGACTGTTACGATAACATCGGCCTGTGGATGGAAAAACCGTGCATTCAGTTCTTCAACAGCGTGGTCACACCGTCCATCATGGATTTTTACCCCCGTGTGGGTGTGAAGCGGGACGTATCCTCCAAGCCGGACCAGAAGCTTTATGCACTGCGCGGCCTGCTGAGCGTGGAGTATGTGGTGGTGCCTCAGGACAAGATGAGCGAATTCACCGAAAAGTGGGGCGCGTACGGCTACGTGTATGACCACGAGGACGCGTCGCTGGTGTATTTCCGCAATGAAAACTATGTGCCCATGGGCTTTACGTACGACAAATATATCCTGCTGGAAGCCCCGCTCCCCGAGACGGAGGAGGGAGTGGACGCCGCCGATGCGCTCACGGAGGCGGGCGCGGCGCAGGACGCGCTGCGGGCGGGCGAGCCCGCGCCTGTCACATTGATGGGGCTGGCGGAGGATTCCCGATCCAATGTGCTGATGCGCGCCGTTGCGCTGACGGGAGAGCAGATCACCAAATACGGTTATCTGATGGAAGAAGCCACCACAGCCGACACCGCGAACCTGACTTACGAAGCCTACGTCCAGGACGCAGCGGCCCGCCGCGCCACGGCCAGCACCAGCTTTTCCGCGGACGGCACAGGCTTTACGGCCGAAATCACGCTGGAAAAGGACAATCTGGTGTTCTTCTCTGTGCCGTATGACGAGGGCTTTACCGCCACGGTGAACGGCGTGGAGGCTGAAATCGAGCGCGTGGATGGCGGCCTGAGCGCCGTGCTGTGCCCCGCGGGCGAAAACACCATCGTATTTTCCTACGAAACGCCGGGCCTGAAGCTCTCCACGGGCGTCACCCTCGGGGCCATCCTCGTGTGGCTGGGCTACTGCGGCTTTATCGTTTTTGTGGAAAAGAAAAAGAAACAGGAGAAACATTGACATGCAGAACCACGCAAGCACTCTTGCAGCCGAATTCAAGCTGGACGCCGCGCGCGTAGCGGCCACCGTCGCCCTCATCGATGAGGGCAACACCATCCCGTTCATCGCCCGGTACCGCAAGGAGGCAACGGGCAGTATGGACGACCAGACGCTGCGCGCGCTGGACGAACGGCTTTCCTATCTGCGCAAGCTGGACGACCAGAAGGAGACCGTGCACAATTCCATTACCGAGCAGGGCGCGATGACGCCGGAGATCGCCGCCGCGCTGGAAAAGGCCAAAACGCTGGCGGAGGTTGAAGACATCTACCGCCCCTATAAGCCCAAGCGCAAGACCCGGGCGTCTATCGCCCGGGCACGGGGGCTGGAGCCGCTTGCGGCGCGGCTGCTGGAGCAGCGTCCGGAGGACGAACCCGCGCTGCTGGCACGGCAGTACATAACCGAAGAAGTGCCTGACACAGAGGCGGCGCTGGCGGGCGCGCGGGATATTTTGGCCGAGGGCTTTTCAGATTCGGCCAATCTGCGCGCTACGCTGCGCAGCCTGTACAACGCAACGGCACTGGTGGAGAGCAAGGCCGCGAAAAAAGATACAGACAGCGTATATTCGGGCTATTACGATTACAGCGAGCCCGCCGCAAAAATGGCGGGCCACCGCATTCTGGCCGTGGACAGAGGCGAGAGGGAGGGCTTCCTGAAGGTGAGCGTCACCGTGGATGCCGCACGGGCCGTACGGCTGCTTACCGAGCGCACGGTGAAGAACGATTCCCCCAGCGCAGAGCAGGTGCGCGCCGCCGCAGAGGACGCTTATGTGCGCCTTATACACCCCAGCCTGGAGCGGGAGGTGCGCGCGGGCCTGACGGAGCGCGCCTGCGAGGGAGCCATCAGCGTATTCAGCAAAAACCTGCGGCAGCTTTTGCTGCAGCCGCCCATCAAGGGGAAGGTGGCCCTCGGGCTTGACCCCGGCTATCGCATGGGCTGCAAAACGGCTGTGGTGGACGCCACGGGCAAGGTGCTGGATACCGCCGTCATTTACCCGATTCCGGAATTTAAGCGCGTGGAAGAAGCGAAGCGTACGCTGAAGGCGCTGATCAAAAAGCACGGTGTGGAGATCATTGCCATCGGCAACGGTACCGCGGGCAAGGAGACCGAGATATTTGCGGCGAATGTGATCGCAGAGCTGGACCTGCCCGTCAGCTATATGGTGGTGAGCGAGGCCGGAGCCAGCGTGTATTCGGCCTCCAAGCTGGCGGCTGAGGAGTTTCCGGAATATGATGTGAACCTGCGCAGCGCGGTATCCATTGCCCGGCGTCTGCAGGACCCGCTGGCCGAGCTTGTAAAGATCGACCCCAAGGCCGTGGGTGTTGGGCAGTATCAGCACGACATGCCCCCGGCGCAGCTTTCGGCCGCGCTGGACGGCGTGGTGGAATCCTGCGTGAACACTGTGGGTGTGGACCTGAACACTGCCAGCGCGCCGCTGCTTGCCCGTGTGGCAGGCGTGACGGCGGCCACGGCGAAGAACATCGTCAAATACCGCGAGGATGCGGGCGCGTTCAAAACCCGGCGGGAGCTGCTGAAGGTGCCGAAGCTCGGCCCCAAGGCGTTTGAGCAGTGCGCGGGTTTTCTGCGTGTGCCGGGCGCGAAAAACCCGCTGGACGCAACGGCCGTGCACCCGGAAAGCTATGGCGCGGCGGAAAAGCTGCTGGCGTTGTGCGGGCTTTCGCCCGCAGACATCGGAACGCCGGCGGCGCGGGAGCTGGAACAGCAGGCAAAGCGCCTGGGCCACGGGAAGCTGGCCGCAGAGCTGGGCGTGGGCGTGCCTACGCTGGAGGATATGATAGAAGAGCTGCTGCGCCCGGGCCGGGACATGCGGGACAGCCTGCCGAAGCCCCTTTTGCGTACCGACGTGCTGGACATGAAGGACCTAACGCCGGGCATGCAGCTTACGGGAACCGTGCGCAATGTCATTGATTTCGGCGCGTTTGTGGACATCGGCGTGCATCAGGACGGCCTTGTGCATATCAGCCAGATCAGCAGCAGATTCATCCGCCACCCAAGCGAGGTGCTGAAGGTGGGGGATGTGGTGACGGTTTGGGTGCTGAGCGTGGATCTGCAGAAAAAACGCATCGCCCTGACGATGAAGCAGCCCAAGACGGAGCAGGCGCACTGACGAGGCGGGAAAGGGAGAACATGAACGGAGAAAACAAAACGACCATCGTGAACAAAACGATCAAAACGGGCATCACCTTCGGCAGCGCCCTGGCCATGGTCATCAGCTACACCACCTGGCATTCGGTGGGCTGGGCTATTTTTCATGGGCTTTTGAGCTGGGTGTATGTGGTCTATTTTGTTCTGCGCTACTGACGCGGCGCGGCAGGCAGGACGGGAAACCGGGAAAAGAAAAGGAGAATCGTGTGAAACAGAGACTGGACAAACATTTTTTGCTCAACCGGGCCTTCGTGGGCACGCTGCTGGCCATTGCGGTGCCCATTGCGCTGCAGAATATGATCAGTTTCGGCGTGGCCGTTATGGACAGCGTGATGCTGGGAAGCTTCGGCGATGTGGCCATTGCCGCGGCAAACCTGGGCGGACAGCCGTTTTCCATTTTGATGTCGTTCGGCTTCGGCCTTTCATCCGGCGGCAGCGTGCTCATTGCGCAGTACTGGGGCAAGGGCGACATCGGGCGCATCCGCAAGGTCATGCGCATCAGCATGCAGCTGGTGTTCCTGGCGTCGCTGGGCATCACCGTCGTCTGCCTGCTCATGCCGGAGGGCATCCTGCGCATCTTTACCAAAGATGAGGCGATCGTCCAGGCGGGCGCCGGCTATCTGGCGCTGGTGGCGTTTTCGTATATTCCGTACAGCCTTTCCAACAACTATATGATGAGCCTGCGCGCCGTGGAAAAGGTGAAGATCTCCACGGCCATCTACGGCGTCAGCTTTTTTGTCAATGTGTTTTTCAACTATGCGTTTATCTTCGGAAAATTCGGCGCGCCGAGGCTGGAGGTGCGCGGCGCGGCCGTGGGCACGATCTTTGCCCGGTGCAGCGAGCTGGTGATGGTGCTTATTTACATGTATTTCCGTGAAAATACCGTGGGCTTCCGCATGCACGACTGTTTGAAGTTCGACCGTGAGATGCTTCCCAGCTACACCCGCCACAGCCTGCCCGTGCTGGGCAACGAGCTGCTGTGGGGCGTGGGCTTTGTGGCCACAAGCGTCATCATCGGGCGCATCGGCAGTGTGTTCGTGGCGGCGAACAGTATTGCGGGCGTGCTCAACCAGCTGGTGTTCATCAGCGTGTCGGGCGTGGCCAATGCGGCGGCCGTCCTTACGGGCAAGACCATTGGCGAGGGTAGCCGCGGCCGCGTGCAGAAAGTGGCCAATACACTGCTGCTGTTCAGCGTGCTGGTGGGCGTGTTCAACTGTTTGCTGGTACTGGTCATCCGGCCGCTGTTTTTGTTGCTTTACAATGTCACGCCTGAAACCTATGAAGCCGCTTATACCATTATCGGCGTACTGGCGTGCCTGCAGCTTGTGCTGGGCATCGACGTGACGTGCATCGTGGGCATTCTGCGCGGCGGCGGGGACACCCGCACGGCCTTTGTGTACGACTGCGGCGCGCTGTGGCTGGTGAGCATCCCCATGGGGATTTTGGCGGGTCTTGTGTTGCATCTGCCGGTGCCGCTGGTATATGTCTGTCTCAAGCTGGACAGTCCCATCAAGGCGTTCCTCTCGCTGCTGCGTATTCGCAGCGGCAAATGGATCCGAAATGTAACGGTGCAGACGTCGCCCATGCCGCCGGAAGAAGAAGCGCAGCGCGCGGCGGGGATGGAGTAAGATATCGTGGAATAAAGTACAATTCCGCGCCCGTATTATAGGCAAAAACGTACAAAAATGACGCGGGCGCGGCGATTGAACTTGACTTTTTTCTTGAACAAAAGTAAAATGAGGTAGTCTAGAAACAGACAGATGGAGTATCCATGAAAGACGATGTCCTCAGCATGCAAATCGAACAGGCCAGGAACGGAGACGAACAGGCCATCGCGGGGCTGATTGCACGGCAGATGCCGCAGATCCGCAGCCTTGCAGCAAAAGCCGTGCGTCCCGGGCTGGATTTTGACGACGCCGTGCAGGAGGGGATCATCGGGCTGTTTTCCGCTCTGGAGACCTTTGACGCGCAAAAGGGCGCGGCTTTTGCCACCTATGCCAATGTGTGCGTGCAGAACGCCATTGTTTCGGCGGTGCGCGCGGCGGGACGCAGCAAGCATGCGCCGCTTAATACCTCGGTGCCTTATACCGAGACGGAGAGCACCCCCGGCCCCGAAGAGCTTGTGATGCAGAGCGAGCGCTATACACAGACGATGCAGAGCATCGACACACGGCTTTCGGCACTTGAAAAGCAGGTGCTGGCTCTGTTTCTGGACGGCAATTCTTACAGCGCCATTGCAAAGCGGCTGAATGTGAGCGAAAAAGCTGTAGATAACGCCCTGCAGCGTGTGCGTGCAAAATTGAAATAAAAGTACCCAAGGCGCGGGAGCGCGCCATTATATATGCCCCTTGTAGCTTAAGTCAGAGCGTTGGTCCCAGATCAAAGGTGTCGGTTTGAATCCTTCCGCGGGCAAAATACTAATCCGAAATGGAGATACCAAAAATGTACGAAGACAAGACCCTGGTATGCAAAGATTGCGGCAACGAGTTCGTGTTCACTGCCGGTGAGCAGGAGTTCTATGCAAGCCGTGGCTTCGAGAACGAGCCGCAGCGCTGCAAGGCCTGCCGTGACGCCCGCAAGAACGCCGGCCGTGGCACCCGCGAGATGTTCACCGCTGTGTGTGCCTCCTGCGGCAAGGAAGCCCGCGTGCCTTTCAAGCCCCGCGAAGACCGTCCTGTGTACTGCAGCGACTGCTTTGCGAAGATGAAGGAAGAAGGCTGATTTTTGCAAGCAAAAGCCCCCGCCGTACGGCGGGGGCTTTTTTACTGCGCTGGTGAATTATACTATCAAGTGCAACACTTTAGGGGAACAAAAAGAAGTCCATACAGAACCCTGGTAGAATGAAGTTACCACACCACCAAACCACCGGAGGGAACTGTATGAACTATCATCATCTTACCATAGATGAGCGCAGTTGTATACGGAAATATTATGTGGATGGGTTGAGCTATCGAGAGATCGCTCGGCTGATCGGGAGAAACGTGAGTACTGTGTCGCGGGAGATACGGCGGAACTGCAGCCACATGTATGACA
>NZ_JAFOIN010000060.1:0-19501 GCF_017421385.1 Ruthenibacterium sp.
CCGGAAATTGAAGAGGGAGCGGACGTACAGGCCGGGGAGGCTTCCGAAGGCAAAGAGAATGCCGCGCCGGCGGAACAGGTCCCCGTCGCTTCGGAGGATGCGGAGGACGCCGGAAAGGCGGACGCAGATGCCGGTGGAGAGTTGGAGCTGCCGGACGAGCCGGAAGGGCTTCCGGAGCTTTCCGCCGCACCGGAGGCCGCATATCATGCGCAGCCGGCCGCCGAGCAGAAAGCTGTGCCGCATCAAAAGGCACGCAAACAGAAGAGACGGCATTACGCACTGTTTTATATTTCGCTCTTGACACTGGCGGTGGTGATATGCTCCGCCGTTTCGATCTACTGGATGTTCAGCACTTCCGAAAACGGCCTGTTTGACGTGAAAGAAGATGTGGAACTGCCGAACCTGATCGGTACGCGCTGGACAGACGTGAAAGACGACGCGGCGTACAGCGGCTTTGTACTGGAAAAAGAAGAAGTATTTGACGATGAGGCGCCGGTGGGAGAGATCGTGGACCAGAATCCCCGTGCGCCGCGCCAGGTGAAAGAGGGATCCCGCATTGTGGCAAAAGTGAGCAAGGGCGTTGAAATGGTGACCGTTCCGGAACTTGCGGGCTGGAACAAAGATACCGCCCGGGAAAAGTTGCGTGCGCTGAACCTGACGCTGCTCATCAAGCCCGAAGAGACCACGGATGTTCCGGTGGACTGCGTTGTGCGCACAGACCCTGCCGCGGGCAGTGTGGTCAAGGCAGGCACCACGGTGACGCTGTATATCCGCCGTGACAGCACAGAGGTGTCTTATGTTACCGTCCCTGCCTGTATCGGTTCTACGTCGGAACAGCAGGCGAGCCTCCGCCTGACGCAGCGCGGCCTGGCAATGCGGGTCATGACGGTAGAGGATGCGTCTCCGGCAGGCACGGTGATCGCTCAATCTCCGAACGCGGGTGCTATGGTGATGCGCGGTACGGTGGTAACGGTCACCGTTTCATCCGGTCCGCCGCCCGTGGTGGCACCGCCTCCGGCACCTCCTGAATCGGAATCCGATTCGGAGGAATCGTCGAGTTCCAGCTCGCCGCCGCCGTCATCCGGTTCGGAAACGCCGCCGTCAAGTTCAACGCCGCCGTCCTCCAGCTCAGAGACATCGGCATCCAGCTCAACGGAGCCGCCGCATTCCGGCTCGGAGCAGCCGCCTGTGACTTCCGGCCCAACGGCGCCGCCGGTACCGTCCGACGGGACACTGCCGTAACGGCGCGAGGTGCTGCGGATGTTTGACAACTATATCGTAAAGGGCATCGGCGGGTTTTATTATGTGAAGACGGGCGGTTCGCTTGTGGAATGCAAGCCGAAAGGAATCTTCCGCAAAAAGCGCATCACGCCGGTGGCGGGAGATATCGTCCGTCTGGAAACGGACGGAGGCGCGCCCGTCATCGCGGATATCCTGCCGCGTAAAAATGTGTTCGTCCGGCCCCCTGTGGCAAATGTAGATCAGTTTTTCATTGTGGTGAGCACGGTGCAGCCGGTGCCTAGTACGCTGGTCATCGACAAGCTGTCCGCCATTGCGGTGGATAAGGGGGCACAGCCTGTGCTTGTCATTACAAAAACAGATCTCCAGGACGCGCAGCCGTTGGCTGCCTGTTATGCCCATTCGGATATTCCCGTGCTGTGTGTGAACGCCGGGACAGGCGAGGGGCTGGACGCGGTGCGCGCCCGGCTTGACGGCAGGCTGAGCGTGTTCTGCGGCAACTCCGGGGTGGGCAAATCCACATTGCTCAGCGCCCTGCTGCCCGGGCACGAGCTGGAAACAGGAGAAATCAGCCAGAAGCTGGGCCGCGGCCGCCATACCACCCGTGAGGTGGTGCTTTACGAAAGCTGCGGCGGCCTTGTGGCCGACACACCGGGCTTTGCCAGCTTGGAGATGGAGCGGGCCGCGTACATTCCGAAAGAAAACCTGCAGTTTGCGTTTCCCGAGGTGGAGCGCTACTTCGGCCAATGTAAATTCACAGGCTGTTCTCACACCGTGGAAAAGGGCTGCGCTGTGCGCGCGGCGCTGGAAGCGGGAGAGATCGACAAAACGCGTTATGAAAGCTATGTGACGTTGTACAACGAGGCGAAAGAAGTCAAGGAGTGGCAGATGTGATCTGCCGCTCCTTTCCTGTGTGCAGCACGCAGATGGAAAGGAAGAAAGCAGGCATGAAATGTGTGATCTTTGCAGGCCTGCCGGCGGCGCCGGAGCTGCACGGCTGGTGGGCGGACGCAGACTATGTCATTGCCGCCGACGCGGGCTATGAAAATGCCTGCCGCGTTGGTGTGGAGCCGGATCTTCTGTTGGGCGATTACGACAGTGCGCCGCGTCCGGAGGCCGGTGCAAAGACGGTGTTCCTCCCGGCGGAAAAGGATGATACCGATACCTATTACGCCGCCCGCAAGGCGCTGGAGCTGGGCGCGACGGATGTCGTTATCGTGGGCGGTTTGGGAGGCGCGCGGCTGGACCATACGCTGGCCAACCTGCAAACGCTGGTGTTTTTGGCAAAAAACGGAGTGTGTGCGACGCTGGCGGATACGGACAATGAGGTGACCGCCCTTTTGCCGGGCACACACCGCATCCAGGCGCGGCCGGGGTGGTATTTCTCCATTTTCAGCGCCGGGGAGCAGGCGCCTGGTGTTACGCTGGAGGGGCTGAAATATCCGCTGCACGATTATACGCTCACACATGCGTTCCCCATCGGCGTGAGCAACGAGTTCGCCGCCGAAACGGCAACGCTCCGGTTTTCCGCGGGCATGATCTATCTGGTGCTCTCGCGAAAGGAGCCGCCGCGCGGGTAACATTTTTCCCCTGTTTTGTATATAGTAATGCAGGGGAGTTCGGGTGCGCCCGCACCCGCGCCCAAATGCGGGGGAAAGCGAGGTGCCGAGATGCAAGTTGTGGTATGGAAAAGCCCGAAGTGCCTGTCCGGTATTTTGAGGGCGATCTTCAAGATCAAAAAAAACTGAACCCCATGCAGGCGCGCCTCCGGAAAACGGGTGGCGCGCGGGATGAAAACGCCCGGTGGGCAGCCGCGGAAAAGCGCATGCTTTCCGCTGTGCCGCGCACCGGGCGATTTTGTTTTTTTCGCATACATCGCCGCACCGCTTCATATAGATGAGTTAGAACAGCGAAAGGGGCGACGAGGCCGTATGGAATTAAAGGTGTACAAAGATACCGTCACCGCGGCGGAAAGCATCTGCGATACAAAACTGGAACTCCCGGTGGAGACCGAAATGCTCATCCCGGACTACCTGCCGCAGGTGTTCAAGATCGTCAAGTGCTTTGTTTATCTTGTGGTGCTGCAAAAGCAGGTCACGGCGGGCAGGCTCACGGTAGACGGTTATTTGCGGTGCGTGGTATATTACCAGTCCGAAGGGGACGAAAGTCTGTGTCAGGCGGAACAAAAGCTGCCGTTCACAAAACAGGTGGATGTGAAGCCGGGAAGCTGGGGCCCGGCGACCGTGCTTGTCTCGGGAGAGACGGAGTATGTGAACTGCCGGGCGGTCAACCAGCGACGCGTGGACGTCCGGGGCGCGTTCGCTCTGTCCATCGAGGCTGTGGCCGAGGCACAAGGGGAGGTAATTACCGCGCTGGCCGGCGGCGGCATCCAGCAGCGCACAACGTCGCTCACGGGCAGCAAGACGGTGGGATCGCAGGAAAAACTTATCACGGCTGAGGAAAGCATTGCGTTTGACGCGCCTCCGGAGATGGTGCTCAGTACCCAGTGCACCGGCGCAGTGAACGAGGTAAAGCTCGTTTCCGGAAAGGCGGTGCTCAAAGGCGAGATCCGCGCGGAGGTGGTATACCGCACGGCTCCTGGCCACACACTGGTACACACCACGCGGCAGATACCTTTCAATGAGATACTGGATGTGGAGGGCGCGGCCGAGGACTGCCAGTGTTTTGCAGTGGTGCAGCCCACAGGCTGCACCATCACGGGAGGCTCCGGTGAGGATGAGGGTGAGAACACCATCTCCGCCACGGCGGCGCTGTACGTCAAGGTGTACCGCCCGGTGGAATACATGGCGGTAAGCGACGCGTTTTCCACCGAAAGCGAGACCGTGCTCACGCAGCAGCAGGTGGCGCTGGAGGAGGTTGCCGACGTGTTCACCCAGCAGGTGGAGGCTGTCACCACAGGCCAACTGCCGGACGAGAACGCGCGCATCATTGATGTGATGGCGACGCCGCTGCCTATGGAGGTCATCGAACAGGACGGCGAGGCGGTGCTGCGCGGCCGTGTGATGGCGCATCTGCTGTGCATCAATGCGCTGGAAGAGATAGACTGCTACGACAAGGTGTGTGAATATACGCTGCCGCGCCGTTATCCGCGGCCTGCGGCGGACGTGATCGCCCAGTGCTATCCGTCGGTGGGCAGCGTTTCGGCCCGCAAGGTGGGGGACGATACCAGCGCGGCTATTGTTTTGACGGTGCGGGGCATCGTCAGCTTCCGCTCCACACAGACGGTGCTGGCCGACGTGCAGTGCACGTCGCCGCTGGTGCGGGACGACGGGGATATCGCTCTGCGCATCTATTTTGCACAGGCAGGCGAGGATATGTTCGATATCGCAAAGCGGTATGCGGCTTCGCCGGAGGCTATTGCGGCCGCGAACGATACCGGCTCGGGCATCCTGGAAGCGCCGCAGCGCCTGCTGATACCGTCGGCTACTTGAGGAGAGGGGAGAAAACAGGATGGATCATTGCAATCTTTATACAGACATCGCCACTCGTACGGGCGGCGACATCTACATCGGCGTCGTCGGGCCGGTGCGCACGGGTAAAAGCACTTTCATCAAACGCTTTATGGAACTGATGGTGCTGCCTGAGATCCAGAGCGAGGCGTTCAGCCAGCGGGCGCGCGACGAACTGCCGCAATCCGCCGCCGGGCGAACCATCATGACGACCGAGCCGAAATTCGTGCCCGAACAGGCGGTCTCCATCGACCTTGAGGACGGCGCCTCCTTCCGCACACGTCTCATCGACTGCGTGGGCTACATGGTGCCCGGCGCCATGGGTCACGAGGAAAATGAAAAGCCCCGCATGGTGAAAAGCCCCTGGTTCGACGAAGAGGTCCCTTTCGATGTAGCGGCGGAAACCGGCACGAGAAAGGTCATCTGTGAGCATTCCACCATCGGCCTTGTCGTCACCACGGACGGTTCCATCAGCGATATCTCCCGCAGCGGCTACGAGAAGGCCGAGGAGCGCGTCATCGAAGAATTGGAAGCCATCCAGAAGCCGTTTATCATTCTGCTCAACTGCGTCGCGCCGGAGTCGCTGGAGAGCATGACTCTAGCCGAGGAGCTGAGCAAAAAATACGGCCGTACCGTCATGCCCGTGAGCTGTGTGGAGCTGACGGAGGAGACCATCACCGAGATCCTCAAGAACGTGCTGTTTGAGTTCCCGCTCAAGGAGATCGCGTTTTCGATGCCCAAATGGGTCACGATGCTGGATCACGGACATTGGTTGCAGGAGGCTGTATATACAGCGGTACAGGAGTTTGCGGCGGGCGCCAGCGTGATGAAGGACATCGCATCCTCGCCGCGGACCGTGGAGTGTCCATATGTCAAGACCAGCAAGATGAAGTTCATAGACCTGGGCACGGGCTGCGCCACTATGGCGCTGGAGCTGCAGGACGATATCTTTTACAAAGTGTTGGGAGAGACAACGGGGCTTGAGATATGCGACGAAGCAAGCCTCATGCCGTGCATCATCAATCTGGCGCGCATCAAAACGCAGTACGAAAAGATCAAAAGCGCTCTGGACGAGGTGAACGCCACGGGCTATGGCATTGTGATGCCGGGCATCGACGAGCTGACGCTGGAAGAGCCGGAGATCGTCCATCAGGGCGGACGATACGGCGTACGCCTGCGGGCCAGCGCGCCGTCCATCAATATGATACGGACCGAGATATCCACAGAGGTCGCGCCCATCGTGGGCAGCGAACGCCAGTCGGAAGAGCTTGTCAAGAGCCTGCTTGCTGATTTCGAGGAGGACCCGGGCAAGATATGGCAGAGCAATATCTTCGGCAAGAGCCTGCATGAGCTTGTCAACGAGGGGCTGCAGAACAAGCTGCTGCATATGCCCTCCGAAGCGCGCACACGCCTGCAGGAGACCATTGAGCGCGTTATCAACGAAGGCTGTTCGGGGCTTATCTGCATTATTTTATAATATTTTCCACGGGGCCGCGCCGGATATGGCGCGGCCCCTTCCGGCGTTTGCGGCGCGCATTTTATGCCAACATTGATTATTGAGAGAAAATGGTGTAAAATAGGAAAGAATCAAGCGGCGCGGAGGCTGTTTCCGCGCGCCGCCCCGCACAGGGCCGTCCGGACGCCGCGCTTTGCAGGCGTACCACCGGGCCTGCAAAAGGGCAGGATGTAAATAAAGATTGGTGATGAAATTTTGCTGAGCCATATTTCCGCCTTTGCACAGCGGTTCCGAAAGCAGATATTGATCGCGTTCGACGTCGTTGTGGTGACGGTGTCGTATATGCTGCCATGGGCGCTCATCGCGGGGCGTACCTCGTTTTCCGAATACAACAGCCTGCTGATCTCCAGCTGCTTTTTCTTTGTATGCTGCTATGAGATCGTCTACGGCCTGATGGGCATGTATGACAGCCTGTGGCGCTATGCCGAGATCGTGGAGTTCTTCCGCCTGTGTGTGGCGTCGGCCGTCGCGGTGTCGATTTTTGTCGTGGTGACGCTGCTGCTGTGGTGGGAGGAACGGGGGGTGCCACGGTCCGTTTATGCGCTCAGCGCACTGTTTGCCTCGTCGCTGACGCTGTACTCGCGCCTGACGTACCGCATGTACCGGAACACAACGCTGAAAAAGCGGGCAAGGGCCAACCGCCGCACGCTGCTCATCGGCGCGGGCGACGCGGCCAGCACGCTGCTGCACGAGTTTGCAAAAAACAAATCCCCTGAAATGAACATCATCTGCTGCGTGGACGACGCCCCGGAAAAGGTGGGGCGTTCCATCATGGGCATTGAGATCATGGGAACTACGGAGGATATCCCGGAGCTTGTGGAGCGCTGCGAGATCGAGACCATCCTGTTCGCCATCCCAACGGTGGATGACGAAAACAAGCGGCGCATCCTGAGCATCTGCAACAAGACAAAGTGCAACGTGCGCATCCTGCCGGATATCGTACAGCTCATCGCCAACGGCGGGAAGGACGTGCTTTCGCGCGTGCGGGACGTGCGTGTGGAGGACGTGCTGGGACGTGAGCAGATTGAATTAACAGACCTGACGAACACCCTTGTCTCCGGTAAGGTCGTGATGGTGACGGGCGGCGGCGGTTCCATCGGTTCGGAGCTGTGCCGCCAGATCGCGGCCTGCGGGCCAAAGCGGCTCATCATTGTGGATATTTATGAAAACAGCGCCTATTCCGTCCAGCAGGAGCTGAAGCGCCGCTACGGCAGTGCGCTCAAGCTGGATGTATGCATCGCCTCTGTGCGCGATTCCAAAAAGGTGGACCGCCTGTTCGCGCGCTATCAGCCGGACGTGGTGTTCCATGCAGCGGCGCATAAACATGTGCCGTTGATGGAGGACGCGCCGGAGGAGGCCGTCAAAAACAACGTGTTCGGCACCTACAATGTGGCGCTTTCGGCGGACAAATACGGTGTGGGGCGTTTTGTTCTCATCTCGACGGACAAGGCGGTGAATCCCACCAACGTGATGGGTGCGACAAAACGCCTGTGCGAGATGATCGTCCAGGCGCTGGCGCAGAAAAGCAAAACCAAATTTGTAGCGGTGCGCTTCGGCAATGTGCTTGGTTCCAACGGCTCGGTTCTGCCGCTGTTCAAAGAGCAGATCGCGGCGGGCGGGCCGGTCACCGTTACACACCCGGACATCGTGCGCTATTTTATGACGATCCCCGAGGCGGTGCGTCTTGTTCTGGAAGCCGGGGCCATGGGCAACGGCGGAGATATTTTCGTGCTGGATATGGGCAACCCTGTCAAAATTCTGGATCTGGCTGAAAACCTCATCAAGCTGTCGGGCTTCATCCCGTACCGCGATATCGAAATCAAGTTCACAGGCCTTCGCCCCGGCGAAAAGCTGTATGAGGAGCTGCTGATGGATGAGGAAGGCCTGCGCCAGACAGATAATAAGAAGATTTTTGTCGGTGCGCCGCTCAAGCTCAATAAAGATACCTTTTTCGACCATCTGGCCACGCTTAAGCAGATCGCTTACAGCAACAACAGCGACAACCTGGTGCAGGCGCTGATCGATCTGGTGCCGACGTTCCATCATGCGGAAAATAACTACGACTAAGGAGCGCAGCCGATGTATAAAAGCGTTGTGAAACGTGTGTTGGATTTTTTGCTGGCACTGGCGGGCACCATCGTGCTTTCGCCGCTGCTGTTGGTGTTGGCGGCGTGGGTCAAGCTGGATTCCAAGGGACCTGTCTTTTTCCGCCAGAAAAGGGTGGGCCGCGACAAGCGTCTGTTCAGCATTCTTAAATTTCGTTCCATGTATGCCGATACGCCTCATGATGTGCCCACGCATCTGCTGCAGAACCCGGAGGCGATGATCACGCGCAGCGGGCGCTTTTTGCGGCGAACCAGTTTGGATGAACTGCCGCAGCTGTTCAATATCCTGGCCGGGCAGATGAGCGTCGTCGGGCCGCGTCCGGCGCTTTGGAATCAGGCAGACCTGATTGCAGAGCGGGATAAATACGGGGCAAACGCGCTGGTGCCCGGCCTGACAGGTTACGCGCAGGTGAATGGCCGGGACGAGCTGCCCATTCCTGTCAAGGCGGAACTGGACGGTTATTATGCGGCACATGTAAACTTTGTGCTGGATATGAAGATTTTTTTCAAGACCATTTTCAATGTGCTTGCGGGCCGCGGCGTGGTAGAAGGCGGTACGCAGGGCAAATAGGCTTGACGCGCGGCCCGCGGTGTGATAATCTGATAGAAACAGCCGCAGAAGCGATGGCCTGCGCTTCCGTTCCTTTATGGCTTTGCGCAGCGCAGCGGCGGTAAATTGAATCAGCAAGATGGCGATGACAAGGAAACAGTAGGCGCGGCTGGATGGCGCAGAGAGAGGATGGCTGGTGAGAATCCTCCCGGAAGGCCCGCGGAACCCCTCCTTGAGCCGCGCAGCGAACGGGCCTGTCCTCATTAAGCTGTGCCGGTCCCCCACCGTTACCCGGGGAACGCATCCGGCGTTTTGCGCCGTGTGCGGCGGAGCGCGGGATATTTCCCGAACTCAGGTGGTACCACGGACATTCTGTTCGCCCTGAGCCGACTGTTAACCAGCCGGCCCGGGGCGTTTTTTGCAGTATGCGGGAACCGTCCGGCCCGGCCGAACACAAAGGAGGAGCCGAATATGAAGCTGGACAAATTGGTGGGGGAACGTTTTCGGGAACGGCCTGCGGGCTGTGTCATCGAAAGCCACGCGCTGATGGTGCGCGGCGGTTACATGAAAGGCATCGCAAACGGTATCTTTTCCCAGTATCCGCCCTTGCGCCGCGTCACCCGCAAGCTGGAGCAGATCATCCGCGAAGAGATGGATGCGATTGAAGGACAGGAGGTGTCCATGCCTGTGGTGCTGCCCGGCGCGCTGTGGGAGGAATCGGGCCGATATGTGAGCGTGGGAAGCGAGCTGCTGCGTTTCCAAGACCGCACAGGCACTCCCATGGTGTTGGGCATGACACACGAGGAAGCCGCTGTGCAGCTCGTGCGGGAATACGGCCGGACGGCTGCGCGGTATCCCTTTATGATCTATCAGATTCAGACCAAGTTCCGCGATGAGGCCCGTCCCCGCGGCGGCCTCATCCGTGTGCGGGAATTCACGATGAAGGACGCATATTCTTTTCATACTTCCCAGCAGGACCTGGAACGTTATTACGCGCGCTGCCACCGCGCCTACGAGCGCATTTTTGCCCGGGCAGGCCTGCCGGAGGTGGTTTCCGTTGCATCGGATTCCGGCATGATGGGCGGCAGCCTTTCCCATGAATTCATGCTGTTGACGCCCGCCGGGGAGGATTCCGTGGCGGTGTGCGGCGCCTGCGGCTACCGTGCCAATGTGGAGGCTGCGGCCTGTGTGGCGCACAATGAGCCGCCCGCAGTTTTGCAGCCGCTGCAGACGGTGGAAACGCCGGACGCGCACACCATTGAGGCGTTGTGCGCCTTTTTGCATGTCATACCCGCGCAGTGCTGCAAGGCTGTGGTATACCAAAAGGAGACGGATGGCAGCTATGTGGTGTTGTTTTTGCGGGGCGACCTGGAGGCGAACCAGACCAAGCTGACCAATTATCTGGGCTGCGATGTCCGGCCGGCGGCTATTACGCCGGAAAGTGGCCTTTGCGCGGGCTTTATCGGTCCGGTGGGGCTGTGCGGCGGGATGACGGTGCTGTATGACACATCCCTGCAGGGCACGGGCAATCTCGTCTGCGGGGCAAACCGGCAGGGATTCCACAGTACGGGCCTGCAGCTTGAACGGGACTGCGGAACGGTGGAATATCACGATTTTGCCAAGCTGCCGGACGGCGGTGTGTGTCCGGTGTGCGGCAGGCCTGCCATTCGGGTGTCCCGCGGCGTAGAGGTGGGCAATATCTTTCAGCTGGGCGCCAAGTATACACAGGCCATGGGCATGCGTTATGTTGATGCGGACGGTACGGAAAAAACGCCTGTAATGGGGTGCTACGGCATCGGCGTGGGCCGCTTGGCCGCATGCGTGTGCGAGGTCCGGCACGACGACCACGGCCCCGTCTGGCCGCTGGCCATCGCACCCTGGCAGGTGCATCTGTGCTGCCTGCGGGCGGATGACGCCGGAACAAAAGCGGCGGCGAATGCATTGTACGCATCGCTGCAGAAAAACGGTGTAGAGGTGCTGTACGATGACCGCACCGTGAGCGCCGGCGTGATGTTTGCAGACGCGGACCTGCTGGGCATACCCGTGCGCGTGATCGTCAGCCCGCGCAACTGCGCAGAAGGCTGTTTTGAACTCGCCGCAAGGGATAAGACGGTAAAGGAGAAAGCACCCCTTGCAAAAGCCGTGCAGGCTGTGCAGGCGCTGCTGCGCCGCCTTGAGGACGAGGCGGCCGCACAGGTGCCGCCCAGGCTTTAAAACAGCGGCTCGGACTGTGGAAATAAAGAACAGCCGAAAAAACAAAACCCAGCGGCACGTTTCCGGATTCGGAAGCGTGCCGCCGGGTTTACCAGGATCATCAGAGCGGGCGTTCACCGCCCTGACGGCTGTAAAACCAGTACGCCGCAGCTTTCAGAAGGATGGCGGCGGCCAGCACGGAAAATGCCGTGTAAAAAGCCGCCATGTCGAACATCGACGCGGTGAGCGTGACAAAGAGCAGGATGGCGAGCAGGATATCCGCCACAATGCCGCCGCTTTTGTCGTGCAGATACTGGTTGCGTTCGTCCAGTTCCGTTTTCATCTGCTGCTGCAGAAGCTGCCTGCTTCGCAGCAGCTGTTTGTTTTTGCAAATACGTCCGATGACATAGCCCAGCCCGCCGAAGAACACGATGCGGCTGAATTTGTCGGCAAGCGGCGTCATCATGCGCGAGTCTCCGCCGCCAAGCTCCGCGATAAGCACCATGTACACGAGCATTCCGGTAAGCAGCAGCCAAAGAGCGCGGATGCGCCATTGAATTTTCCGGGTATAGGTCAAATGTTTACAGGTTTTCATACACAGCGTCCTCCATGCTCTTGTTTTCCGCAAGACAGCACAATTCCTCCACGGTCACGCCGAACACCAGTGCCAGCCGGTATGCCAACATCAGCGAGGGGCTGTATTGTTCTTTTTCGATGGAGATGATCGTCCGGCTGGAAACATGCGTCCGGTCGGCAAGCTGCTGCTGCGTAAGCCCTGCGGCGGTGCGCAGCTCTTTCAGTTTTGTTTTCATGCGTTCCTCCGGATGTGAAGCTTACTTCTTATGAAGTCGACTTCATATTAACAGGCCGGAACGGTTTTGTCAATAGGGGAAGGAGGAACAGGAGGAAAAGCTGCGGGCGGCTTGGGAATATAGGGCTGTCAAAGGACATGCTTTTGTTCCGCGGCAAAAACCGGCGGGAGTTTTCCCGCCGGTTTTTGCCTGTGCCGCACGGCTCAAAGATTCGTGCTCTTTTTCAGAAGTTCCGCAACCAGCGCGTCGTTGCTCGTCAGCGCAGCCAGCATCAGCTTATAGATGCCGTCTCCGTTTTCAATAAACTGCGCGCGGGCCAGTTTGGCCGTCAGCTTATCCGGAACGTAAAGGGAGAAGGAGAACACGTCGCTCTCCATATCGCGGATGCTGCATTGCACATTGTAACCCGTTCCGGAGGCCGCGGGCGTGATCTGAGCGTGATGCTGGGCCTCTTTGCGTGCAAACTGCTGCGCGGCCAGAGTGGCGCGCACGGCCGCGTCCCGTACGCTGCGGGGCACGTCGTCGGCCAGCGCTTCAGCGATGTCCGCGCCTGCGGGCAGAATGGTATAACGCCCGTTTTCCTCGCGCACGAAGCCCTGTTCCAGCAGATCCGAAAGATTGCTGGCAAGCTCAAAATAATTCACAAGCTCTTCGCCAAGCAGCGCGGTCTCCAGCTCTCCCTGGGAGAGGGGCGTGCCCGCGTGCTGAATCAGATAGCACAGCAGGATGCGTATTTCGGTGGATGTAGTGAGCCCGCCCGGCTTTACGCCGGCGGTAAAAGCGTTTCCCGCCATGGTGTCCCTCCCGGTGATATCCTTTGTGCAAGGATGCGATACTTTATTTTAATCATACCGCGCCGGGGCCGAAAAGTAAAGCGAAAGACGGCGGATAAGGCGAGGAAAAACAACGCCGCGGCAGTGAGGCAGCACTGCGCGGCAAGGCTTTCAGCCATCGAATATCGTTTCTATCACGCGGGCCGCGCCCGGCACGGAGTATATCCACCGCCCGATATGTCCGGCGTGCAGGCGGTATTCCAGCGGAAAGGCGAAGGTCTCGTCCCGCATAGCATGCAGCACCACCAGCTTGATTTTCATTTTTTCGGGAATGATGCTTTTGATATATACGCTCACCAGTTGGCCGCAGTCAAGCCCCGGAGCGGCCTCGGCCAGCCCCGCGAGATTTGGGGCGAGTTCTACGAACACACCGTAGGGCTCCACGCTGCGCACCAGGCCGACCACTGTTTCACCGGCGGCAAAGGCGGCGGCGTTTTCCAGCCAGGTGCCCAGCAGCTCTTTCATCGTCAGCACAATACGCCCTTCGGTGTCCCGGCTTTTTACGGCACACAGGATATCCTGGCCTTCGTGCACACGGTCGGCCGGGCTTTGAATACGGGACACGGACATACAGTCGATGGGAAGAAGTGCCGGGACCCCGCAGCCGATGTCGCAAAAGGCACCGAAGCTCTCCAGATGCGTCACCCGGCAGGGCAGGATGTCGCCGGGCAGAAGCAGGTCGAGATACTCGGCTTTGCAGCGCTGCTGCGCCTGTGTGCGTGAGAGCAGCGCCACAGGCGCGGCCCCCTGTTCGTCGATCTCCATGACCGTAAAGCACGCGGGCCTTCCCACGCGTGTGATCAGCGCGATGTCGCGCACCGCGCCTTCGCGCACACCGTCGGCGCATTCCTCGTAGGGCATTATGGCTTCGATCTCGCCCAGCCGGAAATGCAGACGCTTTTCGCTGTCGAAGGAGAGCGCACGGCTCTCCAGGATGTCGCCCGCAGTCATGGCGCGGCGCAGGGCGTCCAGAGTGTAGCTTGTGGGGAAGCGCTGTGCTCCCTCAGCACGATATTCCATGTTTCCAACCGTCCTTCATGCTTCCATTCGCGCGCCGGGCAAAGGGCCGTCCCGCGGGCAGAGTGTTTGGGACGGCCGGAAAGGGGCGCACTGGTAAAATATATGTGAACACAAGCGGGAATATTTGCTAAACGGGACGGTTTGATATATAATATTTAAGCACTCGGCATTCCCCAAAAATGGGCGGCCGGCGCATGGAAGTTATCTTGACGGGAGAAAACAGCATGGACGTTCAGGTGGGCGACAGCATCATCACAAAAAAACCGCATCCCTGCGGCAACAGCACTTTCGCTGTGCTGCGCGTGGGAATGGATTTCCGTATCCGCTGTACCAAATGCGGACGGGAGGTCATGGTGCCGCGCAGCAAAATTGAAAAAAACATCAAAAAAGTGGTGCGCGAGGCTTTGCCGCTCTAGCCGCGCTTTCCTTTGCCGTACAAAAGCAGTTTTGAAACAGCGATAAGAGGAGAGCGTTTTTATTATGGATATGATTACACAGCTCAGGGCTGTGCGCAACCGTTATGACGAGATCAACAATCAATTGCAGGACCCCACCGTCATCAACAACAACGAGCTGTACCGCAGCCTGATGAAAGACTATAAAAACCTGACGCCCATCGTGGAGGCCTACGACGCTTATGATGCGGCAAAAGGCGCCTTTGACGAAGCAAAGGAAATGTTGGACGAAGGTGGGCTGGACGCTGAATTCAAAGAGCTCGCGCAGGCTGAATATGAAGAAAACAAGGAAAAAATGGCGTTTCTGGAGGAACGGCTTAAGATCCTGCTGCTGCCCAAGGATGAAAATGATGACCGGAGCGTCATTGTGGAGATCCGAGGCGGCGCGGGCGGCGAAGAAGCCGCCCTGTTTGCGCACAGTCTGTTCCGCATGTATACGATGTATGCCGAAACGCGAGGCTGGAAATATGAGGTGCTGAACGCCAACGAGACAGAGCTGGGCGGTATGAAGGAAGTGAGCTTCTCCATCGAGGGAGAGGGGGCGTACAGCCGCCTTAAATTTGAAAGCGGCGTGCACCGCGTACAGCGCGTGCCGGAGACAGAGACACAGGGCCGCGTACACACCTCTACCGTAACTGTAGCCGTAATGCCCGAAGCCGAGGAGGTCGAGATCGACATCAACCCGGCTGACCTGAAGATCGACACGTTTCGTTCCTCGGGCGCGGGCGGCCAGCACATCAATAAAACTTCATCAGCGATCCGCGTCACGCATCTGCCCACGGGGATGGTCGTGGAATGTCAGGACGAGCGAAGCCAGTACAAGAATAAGGACAAGGCGCTCAAGGTGCTGCGCAGCCGTCTGCTGGCGCAAAAACAGGCCGAGCACGATTCTAAAATTGCGGCGGAACGCCGCAGCCAGGTGGGCACGGGAGACCGTTCCGAGCGTATCCGCACCTATAACTATCCTCAGGGCCGTTTGACAGACCACCGCATCGGCCTTACGCTCTACAAGCTGGATACGATCCTGAACGGCGTGCTTGATGAGGTCGTCGATGCGTTGGTAACGGCCGATCAGGCTGAAAAGCTGAAGGCTTCCACGGAGGAATGAATTTTGCATACCTGTTTGAAACAAGCCGGCGCGGCGTCTGTCGCTGAGGCCGCGCGCCTTTTGCGGGCGGGCGAGGTGGTGGGCATTCCCACCGAGACCGTGTACGGCCTTGCGGCCAACGCCCTTTCGGACGAGGCGGTGCCGAAAATATTCGCGGCCAAAGGCCGTCCACAGGATAATCCCCTCATTTCCCATATCGCATCTCTGGACATGCTGCCTATGGTGGTGCGCGAAGTGCCGGGCGCCGCTTACCGGCTGGCGGAGGCGTTTTGGCCCGGCCCGCTGACGCTCATACTGCCCCGCAGCAAAACGGTGGCGGACTCCGTGTGCGCAGGGCTGGATACGGCGTCTGTGCGTATGCCCAGCCATCCGGTGGCGCTGGCGGTCATCCGCGCAGCGGGCGTGCCGCTGGCGGCCCCCTCGGCAAACCTTTCCGGCAGCCCAAGCCCCACAACAGCGGCAGACGTGCTGGCGGATATGGAGGGCAAGATTCCTTTGATCCTGGACGGCGGCGCGTGCAGCGTGGGGGTGGAGTCTACGGTGATCTCTCTGGCAGGAGCACAGCCGGTGCTGCTGCGTCCGGGTTATATCACCAAAGAGCAGCTGGAAGATGCAATGGGCTGTGCTGTGGCGCTTTCGGACGCAGTGCTGCACAAATTGAAAGACGGGGAAAGCGCGGCTTCTCCCGGCATGAAGTATAAGCACTACGCGCCCAAGGCGGACGTAACCATCCTAAAAGGCAGCTTTGATGCATATAAAGAATATATGAAATCGCACTGCGCGGATGGTGTATATGCATTGTGCTTTACAGGGGAGGAACCGGCGTTGCCGTGCCCCTGCGTGACATACGGGCGCGCAGACAAGCCGGACGAGCAGGCGCACGCGCTGTTTTCAGCCCTGCGTGAACTGGATGCACGCGGTGCAAAAACGGTGTTTGCCCGCTGCCCGGCGCAGGAGGGCGTGGCTATGGCTGTCTACAACCGTTTGCTGCGCGCGGCGGCGTTCCGTGTGGTGGAGGTGTAGGCTGTGAAGGTGATTGCCATTACAGGGCGCTCCGGCTCCGGAAAAAGCACGGTTTCGGCCTATTATGGGTCTTTGGGATATCCTGTACTGGATGCGGACCGGACAGCACGTGAGGTGACGCGTCCCGGCGGGCCTTGCCTTGCACAGTTGTGCGATGCATTCGGTTCGGACATCCTTCTGCCGGACGGCACGCTGGACCGGGGCTGCCTGGCGGCCCGGGCCTTTGCCACACCGGAGGGCACGCGGCGGCTGACGGATATCACACATCCCGCCATTATCCGGGAATTGCTGGACGGCGTGGCTGCGGCACAAAGCACGGGCGTTCCGTTCGTGTTTGTGGACGGTGCGGTCATCGTGGGAGAGGCATTCGAGCAATACTGCGATGCGATCATCGTCGTTACCGCGCCCGAGCGGGAAGCTATTTCCCGTATCGTGCTGCGGGACGGCATTTCCAAGCAGGCGGCGCGTATGCGCCTTGCGGCACAGACGCCGGAGGACGTACTGCGTGCTGCGGCAGATTATATCATAGCGAATACGGGAGACGGGCGGCATCTGCGCGCGGCGGCGCAGGCGGTGCTGGAACGTCTGCTCGCAAAGGAGACGAATGGAACAAAAGAAAAAACATAACCGGAATATCTATATCGTGCTGGCTGTCGTGCTGTGCCTGGCGGGTGTTTTTTTCGTAAAGGACGCGGTGCGCGCCGTGGAGGAAATGGCATATCCGCGCACCTATGCCGCGCTGGTGCAGCAGTATGCCGCAGAGTACGGAGTGGACGAGAATAAGGTGTATGCCATCATCCGTACTGAAAGCGGCTTCAAGCCGGAGGCGGAATCCAAGGTGGGGGCACGGGGGCTGATGCAGATCACAGACGAGACGTTCCTGTGGATCAAATCCAAGATCGCGCCCGGCGAGGAGATTACTTTCGACGATCTGTTCGACCCGGCGGTGAACATCCGCTTCGGCACATATCTGCTTGCGACCTGCCTTGCACGCTATGACGGGGATTTTTCCACTGCGGCGGCGGCGTACCACAGCGGCATGGGGCTTGTGGACAGTCTGCTGCAGAAGGCGGAATATTCTGCGGATGGAAAAACTCTTACGGCATTTCCCTATGAGCAGATGAACCTGTACGTGCATAAGGTCAATAAAAATTATCAAAAATATCTCGCGCTTTATGCGCAGGATGAAGGAGTGTAAACAATGGAAGAAAAAAAGAGCCTGGGCAAGGAATTGCAGGAAAAACTGACGTTCACACAGCCGCATATTGCGGATGAACAGCCGGACGCGGTTGCGGAGGCCGAGCGCTTCTGTGTGGACTACAAGGCGTTTCTGGACGCGGCCAAGACTGAGCGGGAGGCGGCTGCCGAGGTGGAACGCCGTGCGCTGGCGGCGGGCTATCGGCCGATGCAGCGCACGGGCGTTACATATAAAGCCGGTGACAAGGTTTTTTACAACAACCGCGGCAAGGCCATGCTTCTGGCTACGCTGGGCAAGCGCCCGCTGGACGAGGGCGTGCGTTTGATGGTAGCGCACATTGATTCCCCGCGTCTTGACCTCAAACCGAATCCTTTGTACGAGGACAGCGACATCGCGCTGTTCAAGACGCATTATTACGGTGGGATTCGCAAATACCAGTGGGGAGCCACGCCGCTGTCCCTGCACGGTGTAGTGTACCGCAAGGACGGCACCAAGGTGGAAGTCCGCCTGGGCGAGGAAGCGGGAGACCCTGTGTTTTGCGTGACGGACCTGCTGCCTCACCTGGGCGCAGAGCAGAATAAACGCACGCTGGCGGACGGTCTGCGGGGCGAGGAGCTGAATATCGTGGTCGGCTCGCTGCCTTATGCGGACAAAGAACTGAAAGAGCGCGTCAAGCTGTATACGCTGACGCTCCTGAACGAGAAATACGGCATCACCGAACGTGATTTTACCCGCGCGGAGCTGGAGGCCGTTCCGGCCGTCAAGGCGTCGGATGTGGGCTTTGACCGCAGTATGATCGGCGCGTACGGCCACGATGACCGCGTGTGCGCCTATACCGCGCTGCAGGCGGAACTGGGGGTGAAGGAACCGGAATACACTACGGTATGCATTCTGGCAGACAAGGAAGAAGTGGGCTCCGACGGCCCCACCGGCCTTGTGAGCGATTTTGTGTTCCATTTCCTGGGTTATCTTGCGGACGCACAGGGCGCAAACTATAAACTGATGCTCCAAAATGCAAAATGCCTGTCTGCGGATGTGAACGCGGCGTTCGACCCCACGTTCCCGGACGTGCTGGAGAAACGCAATGCCTCGTACCTGAACCGTGGTGTGGTGGTGACAAAATACACCGGTTCCCGCGGCAAATACGGCACCAATGACGCTTCCGCGGAAATGATGGCCTATGTAACAGACATTCTGGACCGGGCGGATGTGCTGTGGCAGACCGGCGAGCTTGGCAAGGTGGATTTCGGCGGCGGCGGAACCGTGGCCCAATATGTGGCGAACCGCGACATCGACGTGGTAGACATCGGCGTGCCGGTGCTTTCCATGCATTCGCCCTTTGAACTTGTCTCCAAGCTGGATGTATATATGACTTACAGAGCGTTCTCCGCCTTTGCAAACGCGTAGCGGCGAGATAAAAGCGGGACCTTCTTTTGGGAAGGTCCCGCTTTTTGCAGTGTGTTTCATTTTAGCTCCCAGTCTGCGACGTGCGGCCGCAGTTCTGTCTTGTGCCGGCCAGGAGCCGTCCGCGCGCATCCGTTCATCGGGAGCGCCTTGCCGGCGCTCCCTCAGCCCGGCGATAAGGTCCGCGCCGGCAATGGTCCGCATGCGGTGTGCTATGATGAGAACGGCTTGTTTTGTACAGAGAGGGAGAGGGTGCGGCCGAAACAGCGGATTCATTTTCCGCGTTCAGGCTGACAGCGGCTTCCTCCGGCAGGATGGGAAGACCGTTCCGCTTTTTCAAAAAGATGATGCTGGAAAAGAAAAAGGAGAAATGGTATACTTAAAAGCATGAACCGTTTGAAAGACGGTGAGATTCGATAGAAATGTGAAGGAGAAAAGGTTGAAACATTGTAATCTGAGTACCATTCCGAAAAAGGACGCAAAAAACCAAGCCCCCATAAGCGGGCGAAATTCAAGCTATGCTTAAATCCTATGTAACTGTAGGTGCCGTTACCAAATAACCTTGTCTCTGAAGG
>NZ_JAFOIN010000003.1:0-65178 GCF_017421385.1 Ruthenibacterium sp.
CCCCCCCCCCCCACGGCCGCAACAGCGGCGGGTTTAAGGTTATTATACCATCTTCCCAGCCTGTACGCCACTAGAAATTTTCCGTCTAAAACGCGCGTGTTCTCTTGACATGCCCCGACCCCTGCCTTACACTTTACAGTAGTAAAACGCGCGTGTGACCAGCGCGGAAAACAAGGGGGACATCACTACAATGCGTTATGCGATCGGCATTGATCTGGGCGGTACAAATATCGCCGCAGGCATCGTTACAGAGGACTATAAGCTGTTGGAAAAGGGCAGCGTTCCCACAAAGGCGCAGCGCCCGTGGCAGGAGGTCGCGGCCGATATGGCCCGCCTGGCGATGGAACTTGTGGAAAAGGCGGGCCTTTCCAGGGCCGACTGTGCGGGCATCGGCGTGGGCAGCCCGGGCATCTGCAACGGCGACACAGGCGAGGTCGTCTATTCCAACAACCTGTATTGGGACGACGTGCCCCTTTGCCCCACCCTGACGCGCCTGACGGGCCTGCCCTGCCGCCTGAGCAACGACGCCAACTGCGCTGCCCTGGGCGAGGTGGTCGCCGGCGCGGCCAAAGGCTGCAAAACAGCCGTACTGCTCACGCTGGGAACAGGCGTGGGCGGCGGCGTTGTCATCGACGGGAATATCTATGAGGGGCAGGCCAGCGCGGGCGCAGAGCTGGGCCACTGCACGCTCATCTCCGGGGGCGTGGAATGCACCTGTGGGCGCAGGGGCTGCATCGAAAGCTATGCCTCCGCCACGGCTCTCATCCGCCAGGCTTCAGAGGCTGCGGCCGCGCATCCTGAAAGCCTGCTGAACAAAGAACGCATCACCGCAAAATCCGTATATGACGCCATGCGCGCGGGCGACGATGCCGCAAAGGCCGTCGTGGCGCAGTACGAGGAATATCTCGGCGAGGCCATTGTGGACATGGTGAATATCTTTCGGCCTGAAATGCTGCTGCTGGGCGGCGGTATCTCCGGCGAAGGCAAAGCCCTGACGGACCCGATGAACGAATACGTGAAAGCCCATTGCTTCGGCGGTGACAAGAGCTTTGTCACACGTGTGGACACCGCCACGCTGGGCAACAAGGCGGGCATCATCGGCGCGGCTGCGCTGTGTCTTTCCGCCCCGGCCGCAATGCCGCTCAAGCTCGCGCCCGCGTTCAAGGACTACCTGTGGGGCGGCGAACGCCTGAAAAGCGAATACGGCAAGCATACCAGACTGTCGCCCCTGGCCGAAAGCTGGGAGCTGAGCTGCCACAAGGACGGCCCCAGCACCATTGTCAATGGGCCGGACGCCGGCCGGACGCTGGCGGAATATGCGGCCCGGCACCCCGCATGTGTGGGGACAAGGCATACAGACGGCGTGTTCCCCGTGCTCATCAAACTCATCGACGCGGCCAGGCCGCTCTCTGTGCAGGTGCATCCGGACGACGCCTACGCCCAGCGCGTGGAGGGCGAACCGGGCAAGACCGAGATGTGGTATGTGGTGGATGCACAGCCCGGCGCACAGCTCTATTACGGCTTCCAGCGGGAACTCACCCGTGAGGAGGCCGCCCGGCGCATCGCAGACGGCACGCTCACCGATGTACTGAACGCCGTGCCCGTAAAAGCGGGCGACGTATTTTTCATTGACGCCGGTACCGTGCACGCCATCGGCGCGGACATCCTTATCGCCGAGATCCAGCAGAATTCCAACACCACCTACCGCGTGTTCGATTACGGCCGTCTGGGCGCGGACGGAAAGCCCCGCGCACTGCACGTGGAAAAGGCCCTGGACGTGGCACGCCTGTGCCCGCCCGAGCGTCCGGCAGGCCCCATGGGGAAACCGGAACAGAACGGGGACTGCACTTCCACGCTGCTGGCCAAGTGCGGTTATTTCACCGCGCGCCTGCTGGACGTAGCGGGCAGCGCGCCGCTGTGCGCGGACGGCGAGAGCTTCCATTCCCTGCTGTGCCTGTCCGGCAGCGGCGCAGTCATTTGCGGCGGCGGGGCTGTGCCTTTTGCCAAGGGCGACAGCCTGTTCCTTCCCGCAGGCTTGGGCGCGTATACCATCGCGGGCCGCGCACAGCTTGTTTTGACAACCCTGTAATAAAGCGCCTTTTCACCCCGTATAAAACAATAACGCGCGGCTCCGTTTGCACAGGGCCGCGCGGCGGGTGTGGACCGCACGCAAAAGCCCCGCGCACAGCGGGGCTTTTTTCTCAAAACCGAACCGGGAGGAATCTGTAATGAGCAATAAAAAAAACATCGTGGGCGCGCAGGTCTCCAGTCTGCGCCCCTATCTGCAAACGCCCCAGGAGCTGCGCGCATCCCTGCAAAAGCTGGCGGACATGGGTTACCGCACGGTGCAGATGCAGTGGTGGAACCCGGAGTTCGAGCCGGAGCTTGTTGCCGCCGCCGTGCGGGACGCCGGGCTTACCTGCGTTTCCACGCAAGACCTCTACACAGCCGTACGGGATGATTTCGAGCGCACCGTGCGCTTGAACGTGCTGTGCGGCAGCACCTGCGTCTGCGTCAGCGGCATCCCCGCTCCGGTGCCGGACACTGCGAGCGTGCTTGCCTTTTCGGCGGAGCTGGCCGCCATGGCGGCGCGCATCGCGCCGCTGGGCATGACGCTGGCGTTTCATCCACGCGCGCGGGAATGGGCGCCCGCAGACACGGCCGAGCCGGGCCTTTCCTGCACGGAACTGCTTTTGGAGCACACGCCTCAAAACGTAACGCTCGGGCTGGACCTGTACCACTCCGGCAAAGCGGGTCTCGCGCCAGACGCACTGCTGCGCCGCTGGGCCGGGCGTGTGGAATTCGTGCACTTCAAGGATTATTGCATCGCCCCCGACGGCTCGGAAACGTTGGTGCCCGTGGGACAGGGCGTGACGGACTGGAGCGCCGCCGTGGACGCCTGCCGGGAAACCGGCGTGCGCTGGGCCTTTGCCGAGCAGGAGCGCTGGGAAAAGGACGCTTTCCTGTGTATGCGGGAGAGCCTGGACGCCATGCGCGCCTGGGGCTTTGAGCCGTGACGTCCTCCCACCCGGCTCGGACGTGAAAGGAGTTTTTTTCTGATGGATTTCTTTTTCTTCGGCGGTGGATTTGAAATTCTGTTCTCCCTCGCATTCTTCGCGGTTTTGGCCGTCATCCTTGTTACTGCGGTGCGCGGCCTGCTGCAATGGAACCAAAACAACCATTCCCCGCGCCTGACCGTGCCCGCCGTCGTGGCGGCGAAGCGCACCGCCACCACGCACTCCCACCACAATACAGGCGGCGCGGCGCACGTCACCTCCAGCACCACTTATTACGCCACGTTCCAGGTGGAAAGCGGCGACCGCATGGAACTGCGCCTTTCGGGCGCGGAATACGGCATGCTGGCCGAGGGCGACCGCGGCAGGCTCACCTTTCAGGGCACACGCTATCTTTCCTTTGAACGGGAATAAGGCGCCTGCCCTTTCTTTCCTCTATGGCACCCACAAAAGACGGGCTGCCGGCAGACGCCGGCAGCCCGTCTTTTGTTGCCTTTTATCCGTCAGGCATTGTCCTTACTTTTGATGTACTCGTCAATGGCCTTGGCGGCGTGCTTGCCTGCTCCCATGGCCAGAATGACCGTGGCTGCGCCCGTCACGGCGTCGCCGCCCGCGTACACCGCGTTGCGCGTCGTCAGGCCGTCGTCGCCGTTGGTGATGATGCAGCCGTGGCTGTTTGTCTCCAGGCCCGGCGTCGTGCTGCGGATGAGCGGGTTCGGGCTGGTGCCGATGGACATGACCATGCAGTCCACCTCCAGCACAAATTCACTGCCTTCCTTCACGACCGGACGGCGGCGGCCGCTTGCGTCCGGCTCGCCCAGTTCCATCTCCACACAGCGCATGCCGCACACACTGCCGTCTGCGTCTCCCAGCACCTCCACCGGGTTCGAGAGGGTCTTGAAAATGATTCCCTCTTCCACCGCGTGCTCCACCTCTTCCTTACGGGCGGGCAGCTCGTTCATGCTGCGGCGGTACACGATGTACACATTTTCCGCGCCCAACCGCTTGGCGCAGCGCGCCGCGTCCATGGCCACGTTGCCGCCGCCCACAACAGCCACGTTCCTTGCATGCTGGATGGGCGTTTTCGCCCCCTCCCTGTACGCTTTCATCAGATTGATGCGCGTGAGGAACTCGTTGGCCGAGTACACGCCCTTCAGGCTCTCGCCCGGAATGCCCATGAACCGGGGCAGGCCCGCGCCCGAACCGATGAACACCGCCTCGTTGCCCATTTCGAACAGCTCGTCGATGGTGATCGTCTTGCCAATGACCACGTTGGTCTCGATGTCGACGCCCAGCTCCTTCAGGCCGTCGATCTCCTGGCGCACGATATCCTTGGGCAGGCGGAATTCCGGAATGCCGTACACCAGCACGCCGCCCGCGGTGTGCAGCGCCTCGTATACCGTCACCTTATAGCCCAGCTTTGCAAGGTCGCCGGCAGCCGTCAGCCCGGACGGGCCGGAGCCGATGACCGCCACCCTGTGCCCGTTGGGCACGGGCATGGCGGGCTTTTCGGTGCTGTGCTCCCGATGCCAGTCGGCCACAAACCGCTCCAGACGGCCGATGCCCACGCTTTCCGTTTTGATGCCGCGAACACATTTGCCCTCGCACTGGTTCTCCTGCGGGCACACGCGGCCGCACACCGCCGGCAGCGCGCTGGACGCGCTGAGCACGGCGTACGCGCCCTCCATGTCCTCATCGGCCACCTTCGCAATAAAGGCGGGGATATCTATATTCACCGGGCAGCCGCTCACACAGGGCTTGTTTTTGCAGTTCAGGCAGCGCTTTGCTTCGTTCACAGCCATCTCATAGGTATAGCCCAGTGCCACTTCCTTGAAATTCTTATTGCGCACGTCCGGGTCCTGCACCGGCATAGGGCACTTTTTCGGGTCCATATTCGGCATGATCATTCGACCTCCTTTTTCAGCAGCTCGCACTCCGCCTCACGGGCGTGCGCCTCAAAGTCGCGGTACATTGTGCCGCGGTGCATCGCCTCGTCAAAGTCCACCTCGTGGCCGTCAAAATCCGGCCCGTCCACGCAGGCAAACTTTGTCTTGCCGCCTACGGTCAGGCGGCAGCCGCCGCACATGCCCGTTCCGTCGATCATGATCGGGTTCATGGACACCGTCGTTTTGATGCCGTATTTTTTCGTCAGCTGGCACACAAATTTCATCATCACCAGCGGCCCGATGGCAATTACCTCATCGTACTGGTTGCCCGCGTTGATGAGCGTCTCCAGCGCGTTCGTCACAAGGCCCTTTTCGCCCCAGCTGCCGTCGTCGGACATCTTCACCACCTGGGCGGAGACAGCCTCGAACTCCTTCTCCAGGATCACCAGGTCCTTATTGCGGAAGCCCACCACGCTGTGCACCTCCGCGCCCAGCTCGTGCAGCTTCTTCGCCGTGGGATACGCGATGGCGCAGCCAACGCCGCCGCCCACCACGGCTACCTTTTTCAGCCCTTCCAGCTTGCTGGGTGTGCCAAGCGGACCCACAAAGTCCACAAGGCTGTCCCCTGCGTTCAGGGCGTTCAATTCCATCGTCGCCCCGCCCACGATCTGGAAGATGATCGTCACGGTGCCGGCCTTACGGTCATAATCCGCGATCGTCAGCGGCACCCGCTCGCCGTCCTCCGACGCACGGAAGATGATGAACTGTCCCGGCTCCGCTTTTTTCGCCACCAGCGGCGCTTCGATGACCATTTTTGTCACCGTCGGGTTCAGCGGCGTCTTTTCCAAAATCTTATACATACTTCACGCACTCCTCCTCATTCTGCCCTCGTGCGGACGCGCGGGGGAACCATTCAAGAAAGGCGCAGCCGCTGGCCGGCGGCTGCGCCATTGGGTATAGTATAGCATAAAACACAAACGGGAGTGTTCAAAATTTTATGCTTCCCATCAAATTGTGCGCTGCTACCAAAAATCGGCTCTTAGAAGTCGATTTCCTTGTCATAGTATACAGCGGTGAGCAGCTTTTCCATCTCCTCCTGCGTGGGGATACGGGGGTTGGAACCCGTACAGGCATCGGCAATGGCGTTCTTCGCGACCTCGGACAGCTTCTCGTTGAATTCCTTTTCGTCGATGATGCTCTGCTCCGCGATGACGCCGCCCTCGCCGTAATTTTGAATGGCGTACGGGATATTCAGCTCCTTGTTCATCTTGCGCAGCTCCGCGATCAGCGCGTCCACCAGCTCCTCAGTGGTGCTGCCCGGCAGGTCGATAAAGCGAGCGATCTCGGCATAACGCCCGGCCGCCTCGGCATTTCTGGCGTTAAATTTGATGACCTTGGGCAGGTACATGGCATTGGCCGCGCCGTGGATGATGTGGCCGCCGGAATATGCGGCGCCCGTTTTGTGCGCCATGGAGTGCACAATGCCCAGAAGCGCGTTGGAGAACGCCATGCCGGCCAGGCACTGCGCGTCGTGCATGGTATCGCGGGCAGCCATATCGCCGTCGTAGGATTTTTTCAGGTTCTCGTGGATGAGCTTGATGGCGTGCAGCGCCAGAGGATCGGTATAATTGCAATGCAGTGTGGACACATAGGCCTCAATGGCGTGTGTCATGGCGTCCATGCCGGTATGGGCCGTCAGCTTCGGGGGCATCTTCTCGGCCAGGTCCGGGTCCACAATGGCGATATCCGGTGTGATGTTGAAGTCCGCCAGAGGATACTTGATACCCTTCGCATAGTCGGTAATAACAGCGAAAGCGGTGACCTCGGTGGCAGTGCCGGACGTGGACGGAATGGCGCAGAACTTCGCCTTCGTGCGCAGCGTCGGGAAGCTGAACGGGGTGATCAGGTCCTCAAAGGTGACCTCGGGATATTCATAAAACGCCCACATGGCCTTCGCAGCATCGATGGGGGAACCGCCGCCCATGGCAACGATCCAGTCCGGCTCAAACTCACGCATGGCCGCCGCACCGCGCATCACAGTCTCAACAGAGGGGTCCGGCTCCACGTTTTCAAACAGGCGCACTTCCATGCCGGCCTGCTTCAGGTAGCCCTCTACCTTGTCCAGAAAGCCGAAGCGCTTCATGCTGCCGCCGCCAACAACGACGATGGCCTTTTTGCCTTTCAGGTTGGCCAGCTCCGCGATAGAGCCCTTGCCATGATACAGATCACGCGGTAATGTAAAACGCGCCATAACGAAAACCTCCAGTAAGTTTGATGGATTATGTTGTCCGGCGGCAACGCGCCGGGGTCCGGCTGTTGGGGCAGGAGCGCCGGCGCCGCCGTGCCCTTATCCCTTGTTAAAATTTTATCACTTTCTTTTCCCGCCGGGTAATGTATAATAGGAATGGTACCTATATCTATTTTCACATATCTGTTTCGGAGGTGCACGTCATGAACCTGCAGCAGCTGCGCTACGCCGTCGAGGTCGCCAAAACGGGGTCCATAACCGCCGCAGCCAAAAATCTGTATATGGGCCAGCCCAACCTGAGCAAGAGCATCCGGGAGCTGGAGGCGGAGCTTGGCATCACACTGTTCGAGCGCACGGCCCGCGGTGTGGCGCCCACCAAAAACGGCGAGGATTTTCTGGGCTATGCCCGCAGCATCATCGCGCAGATGGAAAGCCTGGAGACGATGTTCGGCCCCCATACCGAGACCGGAACGCAGCTCTCCGTCTGTGCGCCGCGTGCCAGCTATGTTGCGCAGGCGTTCAGCCGGTACCTTGGTGCGGAGGGGCGCGCCCCGCTGCAGGTGCAGTACCGCGAGACCAGCGCTGCCGCCGTTATCAGCGACGTCGCCTCCGGCACCGCCAATCTGGGCGTCGTGCGCTGGCAGGCGGAGCATGCGGCCACGCTGGACAACCTCCTGCGGGAAAACGCGCTCTCCGGTGAGGTGCTCTGGGAGTTCAGCATGGTGGTACTGCTGCACGAACGCCATCCCCTGGCCGCGCTGGGGGATATCCCCTACCACCTGCTGGGCGATTATCCCGAGATCGTCCACGGAGACCTTACGCCCGTCCTGCCCGCCGAACAGCCCGCGCAGGCGGCAGGCGGCAGGCAGGGCCGCATCGCCGTATTTGACCGCGGCGGCCAGTTTGACATTCTGCGGAATGTGCCGGGCAGCTATATGTGGGTGAGCCCCGTTCCCTTTGAGATCCTGGCCCAGCAGGAGCTGGTGCAGAAGCCCTGCCGCAGCGCCTCGCGCTACCGCGACGTGCTTGTGCGCCGCCGTCCCGGCGCGCTCAGCGCGGCGGAAGTTGCCTTCATCAACGAGCTCCGGCGCGAGATCGCAGGGCTGGTGCAGACATGATCTGTGCGCCCTCAAGCGTTCCATTCCGTGTAAGGCAACACCGCACAATTCACGGCTGACGCCTTAAGCGTCGCCTCGCTTGCAGATTTTCCGGCAACTGTCACAGAAATGCTCGCGAATACACAAAGTATTCGCGAGCATTTTTGTTTAACCTGCCAAAAAACCGGCCGGCGCGCTTCGACTCTTAGAATTGTGCGGTGTTGCCTTAAAGGTTTCCTTTTTGCAGCGTTTGCGCTTTTTTCGGTTGGCTCTTTTAAGGGAATACGCTGCATGCAATAGAATTGCAGAACGCCCTAAGCCCTGGCACAGACGGTACGGCAGGCGCTTCCCTGCATGTTTTTTGAGAGGTCCCGCCCCGGCCGTTCCTGCGGCATTCCGCTGCCATACAATGCAAAAACCGCCCCGGACGTTTTGCCGTCCGGGGCGGTTTTTGCCATTCGGGCGCAATGCCTTACAGCAGCGTGTACAGCACAAGCCCCGCCGCGCCCGCGCCCGCCATCACAAGGATGGGGTCCTTCTTCCAGCGCCGCAGCACGAACAGCGCGGCGGCAAACAGCAGCACGGCAATGAGGTCCACATCCGCGAGCCCTGCGGGCAGCGCGTCCGCACCGAAAAATGAAAGGTTCACCAGCGTCACGCCCGCGGAGGCGATCATCGCCACCACAGCCGGGCGCAGGCCCGCCAGCACCCCCTGCACCATGGAAAGGCCCCGGTAGCGGTAATATACATAAGCCAGCGTCAGCACAATAATGCAGGAAGGCAGGACACACCCCGCCGTGGCCACCAGCGCGCCGGGCAGCCCTCCCAACTGCAGGCCCACGAACGTGGCCGAATTGATGGCGATGGGGCCGGGCGTCATCTGCGAGATCGTAATGATATCGCTGAACTGCTCCAGCGTAAGCCAGGGATGCAGCTCCACCACCTGGTGCTGGATGAGCGGCATGGCGGCATAGCCGCCGCCGATGCTGAACAGCCCGATTTGAAAAAAGCTCCAGAACAGTTCCAGATGGATCATTGCGCGCGGCCTCCTTTCGAGGTGCGCTGCCTGCGCCACAGGTCAGCGGCGCCCACCGCGCCGCACACCAGGATAATGGCCACTACGTTCACACCGAAAAAGCGCGCCGCAGCAAACGCGCCCAACAGCATCACCACAGGCAGGACGCGCCTTTCCCCCAGAACGGAGCGCCCCATCGTCAGCACCACGTCGCAGATGACGGCGGCCACGCCGGCCTGCATCCCCCGCATGACCAGCGCGACGATGCGGTTATCCCGAAACGCAGTGTAAAAAAAAGAAATGATGGATAAAATGATGAGCGGCGGCAGCACAGTGCCCAGCACCGTGACCAGCGCCCCGGGCACGCCGGCCACGCGGTAGCCTACTAAGATGGATGCGTTCACTGCGATGGCTCCCGGCGAGGACTGTGCAATGGCCGTCAGATCCATCATCTCTTCCTCGTCGATCCAGTGCAGCTGCTCCACGAACTTTTTGCGCATCAGCGGGATGATGACGAATCCGCCCCCGAATGTGAACGCACTGAGCGTGAACGTAGAGGTGAACAGCGTCAGATAATCCTTCCTGCTGTGTTTTGGCTGTTGTTCCATACCTCGCTTCCCCCTTCCCTATCATCATACGCCTTGCAATTTAATAATAAAAATACTATTATATTATAAATATCATATTATTTTTGTTATAAGGAGATTTTGGCATGACGCTGCGGCACATCCGCATTTTTCTGGCCGTGTGCGAAAACGGCAACAACACCACCCGCGCGGCGCGGGCGCTGTACCTGGCGCAGCCGGCCGTAAGCCGCGCCGTGGCCGAGCTGGAGGAATATTACGGTGTGCGCCTGTTCGACCGTATCGGCCGCCGCCTGTATCTCACCGAGGCCGGGCGGCGCATGTGGGAATACGCGGTGCACATCTGCGGCCTGTTCGACGACCTGGAAAAGGGCCTGCGCAGCTGGGACGAACAGGGCGTGCTGCGCGTAGGAGCCAGCATTACCATCGGCTCCCAGTTCCTGCCCGGTTATGTGGACGCATTCCGCGCGGCACACCCCGGGGTGGATGTGCGCGTCTGGGTGGGGCCGTCGGAGCAGCTTGAGGAAAAGCTGCTGCACAACACGCTGGACGTCGCTCTGATGGAAGGGCCTGTCCACGGCAGTGCGCTGACAGCGGAGGAATATATGGCGGATACTCTGGCCGTCGTCTGCGCGCCGGGCCGTCCCTTTACGCAGGGCCAGACCGTGCCGCTGGACGCCTTCCGCGTCCAGCGCTTTCTGCTGCGCGAAAAAGGCAGCGGCACCCGCGAGCAATTCGACAGCGCGGCCGCGGCCGCGGGTTTCACGGTCGCGCCGGTATGGGAATCCACCAGCACGCTGGCGCTGGTGAATGCGGCCACCCGCGGCCTTGGCGTGGCGGTGCTGCCCCTGCGCATGGCAGCGGACGCGCTGGAAAAGGGACAGGTGGCGGTATTCCGCGTGGATGGGCTGGATCTTTCCCGCAAATTCCGCCTGGTGCACCACCGGGATAAATTTCTTACGGCGTCAGCGCGGGAATTCCTGGCACTGTGCCGCGCCCAAGGCGACGCTGCGCGGGAAAGGGTGTAAAAAGCCGCCGCGCGGCGTGGAGACATCCCGCCGCGCGGCGGCTTTGATGTATCTGTATCCTGTTCTTTCAGTGGGCGCAATGCTCGTACCCGTGGGAGATCAGCCACGCGTTTTTTCTCTCCTCTATAATTTCATTCCGGCCGTTCAGGCTCTGGCCGCAGTTTGCCTTTACCCCGCAGTCCAAAGCTGCCAGATAATCCAGAATCTTCTCCTCCGTGATCTCTTCCGACGGGATATGCTCTGCCGCCCACCAAACCGGGTCCTTCTGTTCTGTCGGCTTGAAGGCAAGCGCCACGGAATAATATGCAAAGGGCTGGCCCGTTTCTTCGCAGACAGCCTTTGTTTTCAGCAGGTAGTCCGCCAATTCCGCATCTGCAGGAGCCGGCGCGCCAACCGCAGAAAAGCTTACGCTCAGCTCTATCGGAAGCGGAAGCCCGGCACGGTCGTATTCCTCGTCTGTCCGAAAGACCGGCGCGTCCGGGTCAAACAAAGGGCCTTCCTGCGTTGTGTAAAAGCCTGCATGAACTTCGGCTTCTCCCGTCAGCGCTCTCAGCCGCGCCGCCGTTGCGCCGCTTTCCAGCTCCGAGTTCAAAAGATTTTTGAACCGTTCGTAGGTGTTGCAACCCGAACGGACTGCTCCGTCTATTTGGCTGAACACTGCTCCATCGCTGAAATATGCCGGAAATTCAACATCCTCGCTTGCTTCTTTGCGAACCGTACACACATAATCCATGCCCGCCGATTTGTCCGCCCGGACGACCCACTGATAACGGGCAGGCCCGACAACGTAGCCTTCACCCGGATGGTAAGCCCTATAATGCGCGGTAATTTTCTGTTCTGTATACCAGGCGATCAGAGGATTTCCCGTCTTTCGCCATGTCCACCATACAAGTCCTCCCAAAAGAATCAGCGCCAACAGAAGCGCCAGCGCACGCGTTGTTTTCGTACGCGGAACGCGAGTCCTGCCTTTGTGCGTCTCGCCCGCTCTTTCGTCAATGCTTTTTGCCGTCTGCATATTTTTCCTCCTTCCTGTTTCCAAACGCAAAATGCAGCAGCCCCGCGATTGCACAGCCTATGGCCAGCGGCCCGGCAACCGCCAGCGCCATAGACACATACGGCACCACTGAACCCCACTGCAGCGATTGCATGTTTGGGATAAAAAAATACAAAAGCACAAACGCCGCCGCTGCAGCCGGCACCAGCCAGCACCTGCGCCGCAGGACATAATAACACGCCGCGCCCACCAGCGGCAGCCACCACGCAAGATACACGCCGCCCGCGCGGGAGGTGAGCCACAGCGCGCCCAGCACGCCCACCAGCGCGAACAGCACGCTTTGCGCCAGCAGCCTCCAGCGCAGCCTGCGCAGTACCCGCGCATCGTCCGGCATGCTGTGCTCGGGCGGCGTTTCGCTTTCCGGCATCGTGCGGCAGCCACCGCAACGCTCCGTATGCGCGCGTACCAGCGCTTCGCTGTCCGCGCTGGCCACGCCGTCCCGTACCAGCGGCATCAGGTCCCGGCATACCTCGCAGGAAATGTCAAAGCGTATCCCTCGCTCTGTTTGTGTTTTCATAGCTCTGCCCCCTCCTTCTGCAATTGCTCCCGCAGCCAGTGGCGCGTGCGAAAATCCAACGTGCGGGCCGCGCTTTCGCTGACGCCGCACCTCTGTGCGATCTCCGCGAACGAATATCCCTGCGCCCGCAGCCAAAGCACCTCTCCGGCGGGCGGGCGGCGCGTTTGCAGCAGTTCCTTTGCCCGCGCGGCCAGCGCCCGGGCGTCCACCTGCGTTTCAAACGGAGGCGCGCCCGTGCCGCCCTCCTCCACATACCGGGCCAAAAGCTCATCGCCGGAAAGTACATGCCGTTTGCGCCGCAGCCCGTCGATCCAAACATGCCGTGCAATGCTGAACAGCCAGGTGCGCACACATGCGCCCTTCCGAAAGCCGCTCAGCCCTGTGAGCGCCCGCAGGAACGTCTCGCTCAGCAGGTCCTCCGCAAGGGCGGCGTCCCGCGTCAGGCTGCACAGGTAACGGTACACATCCTGCCGGTACTGAGTATAGATCTGTTCGATCTCCTGCATCGGGACGCCTCCTTTCAGCATGTTAGACGCACGCGCAGACATTTTGTTTCAGCTTTCGGAAAACTTTTTGCCTCCTTGCAAAACAAAACGCGGCGCAGAGCAAAAAATGCTCTGCGCCGCGTTTCATCCCAACAGGCCGCGAGCCGTTCAGCGGATGGCCGCGAAGCCTTTTTTCAGATCGTCCAGAATATCGTCGATGTGCTCCAGCCCCACGGACAGGCGGATAAGCCCCGGCGTGATGCCCGCGGCCACAAGCTGTTCGTCGGTGAGCTGGCGGTGGGTGCTGCTGGCCGGATGCAGCACGCAGGTGCAGATGTCGGCTACATGCACCACCTTGTTGGCCAGGGACAGGCTGTCCATGAACTTGACGGCCACCTCGCGCCCGCCGCGAATGGAGAACGAGATCACCCCGCTGCACCCGTCGGGCAGGTATTTTTTTGCGGCTGCGGCATAAGGGCTGCCGGACAGCGCGGGATAATTGACAAACTCCACCTCCGGCTGCCTTGCCAGGAAGGCAGCGGCCTGTTCCGCGTTGCGGCAGTAACGCTCCATGCGCACGGCCAGCGTCTCCAGCCCAAGGTTCAGCAGAAACGCATCCTGCGCGGAGGGGTACATACCGAAATCGCGCATCAGCTGCACCCGCGCCTTGGTGATATACGCAGCCCTGCCGAAATCCCTGGTATAGGTCACGCCGTGATAGCTCTCGTCCGGCGTGCACAGCTCGCCGAATTTTCCGTTTTCCCAGTTGAAATTGCCGGAATCCACGATCACGCCGCCCACCTGGATGGCATGGCCGTCCATGTACTTCGTGGTGGAGTGCACCACGATATCCGCGCCCCACTCGATGGGACGGCACAGCACAGGCGTGGCAAAGGTGTTGTCCACAAGAAACGGCACGCCGTTTCTGTGGGCGGTGCGCGCGAATTTTTCAAGGTCCAGCACAGCGATGGCAGGGTTGGCAATGGTCTCGCCGAACAACGCCTTTGTGTTGGGGCGGAACGCCTTTTCGATCTCCTCCTCCGGCGCGTCCGCGTCCACGAAGGTACATTCGATGCCGAACTTCTTCAGCGTGACCGCAAACAGGTTCACCGTACCGCCGTAAATGGTGGAGGCGGCGACAAAATGGTCGCCCGCGGTGCAGATGTTCAGAACCGCAAGCAGACTGGCCGCCTGTCCGCTGGTGGTGCACAGCGCGCCCACGCCGCCCTCCAGCGCCGCGATTTTCTGTTCCACCGCCGCGACGGTGGGGTTGGAGATGCGGGAATACATGTGGCCGTCCGCCGAAAGGTCGAACAGCTGGCCGATGTGCTCGGTGGAATCATAGGTGTAGGTGGTGCTCTGGTAGATCGGCAGGGCCTTCGGCTCGCCGTTGCCGGGCTTGTAGCCCTCATGCAGGCATTTTGTTTCGATGTGCATGGTGTTTTTCTTCCCCTCTCACGAATACTTTTTCACGATGGACGCCATTTCGTCCCAAACGTTTTCCATGTCCGCCACCAGCTTGAACTGGGTGCGGCAGCGCTCCAGGTTCTGGCGCGCCCGGCTCACCTTGAAGTAGGTATCGCCCTGCAGATAGTCCGTCAGAAAACGGATGCCGCACTCCAGCGTCATCAGCTTGGCGCCCCAGGGCAGGTACTCTTTTTCCGTGTCCGTCAGCGCGGCGCCCGCGGCCTCCAGATAACCGCGGGTATACAGCTCAAACAGGTACAGGTCAAAATGCACCTTGGAAACGTCCGGCTCGTCCTCAGCCGCCGTGGACGCGCCGAAGCGGATGGAATCGCCGTAATCGTTCAGCGCAAGCCCCGGCATGATGGTGTCGAGGTCGATGACGCACAGCGCCTCGCCGGTGTGGGCATCAAACAAAATATTGTTCAGCTTCGTGTCGTTGTGCGTCACACGCAGCGGCAGCTTTCCCGCGTCCAGCAAGTCCATCAGCACCGCGCAGTCCGCCCTGCGCCGCTGCACAAAGGCAATCTCCTCCCGGCAGGTCCGCGCGCGGTTCTTCACGTCGCGCTCCAGCGCCTTGTCAAAGTCTGCAAGACGCTTGCGGGTATCATGGAATTTCTCGATGGTCTCGTGCAGCGTCCCGGCCGGATAATCCTCCAGCGCGCGCAAAAAGCCGCCGAAGCTCTTGGCCGAATGGTAGAAGTCCATCGGGTCCGTCACGCTTTCGATGCACACGGAATCCGGAATATAGTTATAGCAGCGCCACGCGCTTCCCACCGCGTCCTCAAAATAGTTGTCGCCTGTTTTCGTCTTGATATAATTCAGCGTCTCGCGGTCCGCGTCGCCGCCGCGCGCCAGTATCTTTCGGCGCAGGTATTCCGTCACGCCGAAAATATTCTCCATGACGGCGCGCGGGTCCTTAAACACACCCGTGTTGATGCGCTGGATGACATAGCGCAGCTCGTCGCCGCCCTGCGCCGCCATGTACACGGCATAGGTGTCGTTGATGTGTCCCGCGCCGAAGGGCTTTACATAGCTGGCCGTCTCGCCCAGCTTGAAAGCGAACAGCGCGTCCTCCAGGTTGTGGTCCTCCACCCCGTCAATGTGCCGGCGGGTGGAATACAGCACGGTGGCCGCCTCGGTGCGCGCGCACGGCTCCATGTGGCACCAGGCCTTGATGGTGGCGTGCAGATTGACGTGCACGCCGTCTTCCAGGACGTTATCGTGGTCCACCAGCGCGCCGCTGTTTACAAGGCATGCCGCGCCCAGCACAGTATTGGTGTTGATGATGGCCCCGTGCAGCACAAGGCAGCCCGGCCCAAGCACCGCGGACGGGCTGACGATGGCTGTGGGATGCACCACGCTGGGCACACGGTAACCCGCGTCCAGCAGGCGACGCGTCCACGCCAGGCGCAGGCGGTTGTCGCCAAACGCCGCCACGGCCTCAGGGTATTCACCCGTGAGCGAAGTGTAGTCCATGCATTTGCCTGCAACGTCCGAGCCGCGGACGGCGTCGTCCAGAAACGCCACGCCGTCCCAGTTCCCTGCAGCGCGCGCCACTTCCCCCACCATCTGGCCAAGGCCGCCGGCGCCCAAGATCAAAAGTTTAGACATGCTGTCCCCCCAATGGTAAAAATGCCGCGCCCCGTTCGAGCACGGTGCCGGATTCTATCTTCATCTGCGCGGGCACGGTGTTGCCGGCCTTGACAATGGCCCCGGGCGCAAGGTGGGCGCACGCGCCGATCACACAGTCGTGGTCCGCGATCGCCCCCATGTTCACGATGGCCCCCTGCTCCACGACAGCACACGCTCCCACAGCGGCCAGCGCCAGCACCACAGCCCCGGGACGGATATCCGCCGTGGGGCTGACATAGGCTCTCGGATGCACCAGCGCCGGCAGGCTGTAGCCCGCCGCGGCCAGTTTTTCCAGCCAGGCAGCGCGCAGCGCGTTGGCGCCAAAGGCCGGATACGCCCAGCGGAATTCCCCCGCAAAGCGTATATAGTCCGTACACGGGCCGAGGATATCCGTTCCCGTGCATCCGTCGTCCAGGAACGCCACACGCCCGAAAACGCCCATAGCCCGCGCTGTTTCGGCCGCCGTGCGGCCGTAGCCACCCGCGCCGAGGATGATCAGGTTTTCCATCCGCAGCCTCCCATACCGCCTCCGCACCGCGCGGCCGGAGGCATTCACATTCTTGTATATGATAGAATATCATACCATATTTATACTAAAAAAAACAGACCGCTTCTTCAAAACCTTTCGCAGCCCCCTCCCGGAAAACTCCGCAGGGGCAGCAGAAGAAACGCCGCTGCGGAGCTGCGGCTCCCCGTGCATTGCACCCTCGTGGGGCGACGCAAAATGCTTCGGCGGGGGCAAAACCCACGAAATTCGTATACTTACACAACTTTGCGCGGGACAGAGGGCAAAAATTTGGCGGCGCGGCAAGGATTTTTTTGGCAAAAGCTCTTTGAAAAATGCGCATTTCTGTTATAATAGCTCTAAAGTGCCGCTTTGCGGCGGGCCTGCCCGGCAGACCCTGAAAGCGCGCTGCGCTTTCCTTTCGGCTTTTGTAACATGCAAAACCATGACGCGCATGGTTTTGTTGTGGCCGCTTCGCGGCGACATCATGTTATAATCGCTCTAAAGTGCCGCTTTGCGGCGGCGGGCTGCTGTATTGCGGCCCGCTTTTCCGGCCCGCGCCCGGGCCAATCGGTTTTAATGAGGAGAGGAAAATGGGAGAAACAATTCTGGAACTGCAAAACATCGCAAAGCATTTCGGTGATACCGACGTGCTGAACGGTATCAGCATCTCAATCGGCAAAGGCGAATTCATCACGCTGCTCGGCCCTTCGGGCTGCGGCAAAACCACGACGCTGCGCATCATTGCCGGGCTGGAAACGCCCGACGAGGGCCGTGTCATTCTGAACGGGCAGGACGTGACGGACTCCGAACCCAACAAACGCGACGTGAACACCGTGTTCCAGAATTACGCCCTGTTCCCGCACATGACAGTGGCCGCGAACATCGGCTACAGTCTGAAGCTGAAAAAACGTCCCAAGGACGAGATAAAAAAAGCCGTGGACGACGCGCTGGCCCTTGTGCAGCTCTCCGGCTACGGCAAGCGCATGCCTGCGGAGCTTTCCGGCGGGCAGCGTCAGCGTGTCGCCATTGCCCGCGCCGTGGTGAACCGTCCCAGCGTGCTGCTGCTGGACGAACCCCTCGGCGCGCTGGACCTGCAGCTGCGCCGCCAAATGCAGCTGGAGCTGAAGGCTTTGCAAAAACAACTGGGCATCACGTTCATCTACATCACCCACGATCAGGAGGAAGCCCTTAATATGTCGGACCGCATCGCCGTGATGAAAGACGGCCGGTTCGAACAGCTCGGTACTCCGGCGGAGGTGTATGACAGCCCGCGCACCAGCTATGTGGCGCGCTTTGTGGGCACCGCCAATGTGCTGACGGGCACGGTTGAGGCTGTGGAGGACGACGTGCTGAAGGTAGCCTGCGCAGGCGGCTGCGCGGGCGCGCTGCGCCGCGGATATTCCTTTGCCCCCGGTGCGCCCATCACACTGGCCGTGCGCAGCGAGCACGTGGAATTCACAAAGGACCCCGCTGCCTGCGGTATCGCGGCCGTTATCCGGGAAAAGACGTTTGCCGGCGGCATGCTGCGCATCGCACTGGAGCTTTCCGACGGCACGACGCTCATCGCCAGCCGCCACGGCATTGATATGGATGTGCAGACGGGCGACGCGGTGCGCGTGACCTGGGCGCCGGCCAGCGCCGTGCCCGTGGACGTGGAGGCGGAAGAAGCGAAATGAAAGCAGCCTCCACCCCTTTTAAAAAGAAAAAAAAGCAGAGCGGCGTCTGGCTGACGCTGCTGCCGCTCTACCTGTTCACGCTGGTGTTCGTGGCCGGGCCTCTGGTGTATATGTTCGTACTCAGCTTCCAGACGCGCGCCGAGGTATGGGGTGTGGTGAACCAGTTCACACTGGACAACTACAAAAATATTTTTCAGCCCGTGTACCTGAACACCTTTGTGGAGTCCTTCAAGCTGGCGCTCACCAGCACGCTGCTCATCTGCGCCATCGGCTATCCTTTCGGCTATTTTATGGCAAAGCTGCCCGCGCAGTGGAAAAAGCGCGTGATGCTGCTGCTCATGATCCCGTTCTGGACCAGCTCGCTCATCCGGCTGTACGGATGGATCATCATTTTCCGTGCAAACGGTACGCTGGATAAGCTGCTGATGGGCCTGGGCCTTACCGACGGCCCGCTCAAGCTGCTGTACACCTACCCCGCCGTGGTGGTGGGCATGGTATACGCGCTGCTTCAGTTCATGATCCTGGCCGTTTACTCCAGCGCGGAAAAAATGGACTGGAGCCTTGTGGAGGCCGCGCGGGACCTGGGCGCTACGCCGCTGAAGGCCTTTCTTACCGTCACGCTCAAGCTGACGCTACCGGGCCTGCTCTCGGGTGTTATCCTTACGTTCATCCCCTCCATGGGCCTGTTCTTCATCGCCGACATCCTGGGCGGCAACAAGGTGGTGCTGGTGGGCACTTTGATTCAGGACCAGGTAAACAAAACGCACAACCTGCCCTTTGCGGCCGCGCTGAGCGTGGTGCTGATGATCCTGACCAGCCTGATGATCTCGCTGTACAAGCGTGTGACACACACCACGGAACTGGAGGGCATCTTATGAAAAACCGTACAAAACTGCCCAACATCTATATCGGCGTTGTCACGGCCGTTCTGTATCTGCCCATCGTGCTCGTTATCATCTATTCGTTCAACGAAAGCAAGATCAGCTCGGTGTGGGGCGGCTTTTCTCTCAAATGGTACGAAACGCTGTTCAGGGACGCCGCCATGTTCGAGGCGCTGGGCAACAGCATCGTTCTGGCGCTGTGCGCCAGCCTCGGCGCGGCGGTCATCGGCACGCTGGGTGCCTACGGCTTCACCAAGGTGCAGCTTCGCACCAAAAGCGCCGTGGAATATGTGTCCATGCTTCCCATCATGATCCCCGAGATCATCTTGGGGATGGTATTTATGGCTTTCTTCTCCTTGCTGGGCCTGCCTTTTGGGATGACAACGCTCATCCTCTCCCATACTGTCTTTTGCGTTCCTTATGTCTATATGCTGGTGAAAGCGCGCCTTGTGGGCATGGACAAAAGCCTGGCGGAAGCCGCGCGGGACCTGGGCGCGGGCGAGGTGCGCGTGTTCTTCGATATCACGCTGCCCCTGCTGGTGCCTGCCATTCTGTCCGGCATGCTGCTCAGCTTCGCCATGAGCCTGGACGACGTCATCATCAGTATCTTCGTCACGGGTGTCAATGTGAACACGCTGCCCATCAAGGTTTATACGCAGCTTAAAACCGGCGTCACGCCGGAAATCAACGCCCTGTGCACATTGATGCTGGGCGCTACCATCATTCTGGTTGTTCTCTCGAATGTCCTGGGTAAAGTGGGAAAGCCCCGGACCGGGAAGCAGCATAAAGAGACCGCGGAGCGTTCCGCGGCTCCCGTCCCGGCGCAGCCGCAGTGATTCTGCAGCCGCCGCAGCAACACCATAAGGAGGAAAACCAATGAAAAAATTCTTTGCACTGGCACTCTCTCTGGCGCTGGCGCTCACCGCGTTCGCGGGCTGCTCCGGCACGTCCGCTTCCACTTCCACGCCGTCCGCGGCTTCCGGCAGCACGACCGGCTCTACCGAACTGAACCTGTACACCTGGGAGGGCATGTTCCCCCAGGAGGTGCTGGACGCCTTTACCGCCGAGACCGGCATCAAGGTGAACTATTCCAGCTTCGATACCGACGAAAACATGCTGATGAAACTGGAAGCCGCAAACGGTGGAGACTACGACGTTGTAATTGCCGACGATTATATCCTTGAGCCTGTCATTGCCCAGGGGCTGGCACAGAAGCTGGATAAAACACTGCTCACCAATTACGGTAATATCAACCCGTTGTACCAGGGCCAGTTTTATGATCCCGAGGACGAATATACCGTGCCTTATGGCGCGGGTGTAATGTCCATCATCTACGACCCCTCGGCGGTAGACATGGAAATCACCAGCTATGCTGATTTGTGGGACCCCTCTTTAAAAGATAACCTGGGATTGATCGCCAATTCCCGTGTAGTCACAGGCATGGCGCTGAAAATGATGGGCGAAAGCTATAACACCGAGGACCTTGATATTATCCAGCGAGCGGGCGATAAGATGCTGGAGCTTACCCCAAATGTGCGTGTTATCAACGACAACAACCTGCAGGACGCTCTTATCACCGGTGAGGTGGGCGCGGCGCTCGTCTATTCCTCACAGGCCACACAGGCTTTGCAGACCAACGCGAATTTCAAACAGGTGTTCCCTGCCGAGGGCATCGGCTTCGGTGTTATGCCGCAATTCATTCCCGCGAACGCGCCGCATCCGGATGCCGCTCACGCCTTTATTGATTATATCCTGCGTCCTGAGGTTGCCAAACAGTGCTTTGACGTGCTGGGTTATTATTGCACCAACAAGGCTGCGGATGAACTGCTGGATGAATCCGTCCGCGAATATGTGACGATGCCGGAGAGTTTTCAGGGCAGCGGCGAGGCGATCCGGACGATTTCCTCAGAAGCAACTGACCTGCACAACCAAATCTGGATAGAATTTCTGGATGCCTGCGGTTAATTTCTTTTTAGGCTGCTTCGGAATAAAAACCAGATTTCAGGGAAAATGGGGGCCGTCTTTTGACGGCCCTTGTTCCCGTATTGGGGAGGTTCAAAACCATGGATGCTGTTGAACAGAAGATCCTTGCCACCGTTGACGCCCAGCGTGAAACGCTGCTTGCCTTTGCACAGGATATCGGCGCGCACGCCGAGCCGGGCTTTTTTGAAACACGCACCGCCGCCCGTGTGGCCGAACTGCTGCGCGGCTGCGGGCTTTCGCCGCAAACCGGTCTGGCCCGCACAGGCGTAAAGGCCGTTTTGCAGGGCGGCGCGCCCGGCCCCTGCGCGGCCGTCATCGGCGAGCTGGACGGCATTCTTTGCCCCGCGCACCCCGCCGCAAATCCCGAAAACGGCGTTGCCCATGCCTGCGGGCACAATGCGCAGCTCACCGCGCTGGTGGGCGCCGCGCTGGCGCTGAGCGCGCCCGGGGTGGCCGAGGCGCTTTCGGGCAGCGTGGCGTTTTTTGCCGTTCCCGCCGAGGAATATGTCCCCATCGGCACGCGGCAGGCGCTGCAAAAGCAGGGCGTGGAATTCTGCTGCGGCAAATCCGAACTGCTGCGCACGGGCGGCTTCGACGGCGTGGACCTTGCGCTGACCACGCATGTACATATGATTCCCTGCGAAAGTGACCTCCTTTTGGGCAACGTGGCCTGCAACGGCTTCACCAGCAAAACGGTCGTCTTTCACGGCAAGGCCGCCCACGCGGCCACTGCGCCCCACGCGGGCGTAAACGCCCTCAACGCGGCCGCGCTGGCGCTGAACGCCGTGGGGCTTCTGCGGGAGACTTTCCGCGAATGCGACACGGTGCGCATCCACACCAACATCCGCGAGGGCGGCGCGGCGCTGAACGTGGTGCCGGAGACCGTGGTAATGGAGGCCATGGTGCGGGCCGCCACACTGGAGGCGCTGGACGACGCGGCCCGAAAATTCGACCGGGCCTGCACCCACGCGGCCGAGGCTCTGGGCGCGCACGCCGAGATTCTGACTTATCAGGGCTACATGCCCGTGCGCCCGGCCCCGGCAGACCCCGCTTTGCTGGCGGCAGCCGCCGCGCTGCCCGGGCTTTCGGCCCAATGCGCCGAGCCTGGCATGCAGAACATTGCCAGCACCGACGTAGGCGACCTCTCCCAGGTGATGCCCGTGGTGAACTTTACCCACGGCGGTACGGCGGGCGCGCTCCACAGCGCGGACTTTGCCGTCACGGACGTGGACAAGGCCTATATCGCTCCCGCCAAGATGATGGCTCTGACGGCCTATCATCTGCTGAAGGACGGCGCGGTGCTGGCGCGCCGGACAATGGACGGATTCACCCCCGTGTTCACACGGGAAAGCTATATCGAAACAGTAAGGAGGCAGGGCTGATGGCACAGCGCATCTGCTTTTTGGGACGCGGCGGCAGCGGAAAAAGCACCGTCGCGCAGAACCTGGGCCACGCGCTGGCCCTCAAAGGGTACCACGTGCTGCTGGTGGGCAACGACATCAGCCTTTCCTCCACGGTGCTGCTGCGCGGAGAAGCGGATATCTCCCCCGCGCTGGAGGATTACCGGGAACACTACGAGATCGACCTGAACGACTACGTCATCCCCACGCCCAGCGGCGTATACTGCCTGGAGCTGGGCAGCATCGACCCCGGCGTGGGCTGCCTGGCCCGCGGCGTCACGCTCATTGATGAGATGCTGGATACTCAGGGCGTCTCCAATTCCCTGCAGCTCGACTTCATCCTCTATGATATCTCCGGGGAAACGCCCTGCACGGGCTACATCCTTCCCATCCGCGAGGGCGTGATGCAGCGGTGCATCATTGTCACCAACGGAAGCTTTGCCTCCGTCACCACGGCCAACAGCATTTTGCAGGCCATCCTGCGCGCGGCGGGCGCGGACAACTTCCCCGTGCAGCTCATCGTGAACAATGCCTCCTGTGAGGAGACGAAAGAGGAGCTTGCCAGCTATGCCCGGCGCGCCACCATCGAGATCCTGGCCAGTCTGGATTACTGCAAAGAGCTGGAATACAGCTCCCTTGCCGGCAAAACGGTGTTCGACACCGCGCCCGACAGCGCCTGCGCCGCACACCTGCGCGCCGTTGCGGACGATCTTCTGCTCTCCACCATCCCCACGAGCCTCACGCCTTTCCCCCGCCGGGAACTGGTCACCTGGCTGCGCTGCTGGCAGCGGCGCGAGCTCGCCCGCCGCCTTGCTTTGGCGGACACGGAGGCGTGCGATGGTTGACGTGGTATTCACGGGCGGGCGCGTGGTAGACGTGCGGACATGCACGTCCCGTATCGCAAACGTCGCCGTGGAACACGGCAAGATTGTGGATATCTCCGCGCATGAGCTTCCTGCAAAACGCGTGGTGGACGCGGCGGGCCTTGTTGTGGCCCCGGGCTTTATCGATGTGCACGGCCATCTGGACGGCCATGCCTATGCGGGGCAGCTCTCCGCCATGCAGGGCATTACCACCACTGTCGGCGGCAACTGCGGGCTTTCCCCGCTGGACCTGGAGGGCTGGTTCGCCGGACAGGCGCGCACAGGCTATGTGATCAACCAGGCGGAGCTGGTGGGCCACAGCTTTTCCATGCGCCGGGCCGTGGGCATCGAGGATGTGAATGCCCGGGCCAGCGCCGCCCAGACGGACGCGATGATCCGCATTGCCGACAGGGCGCTGCGCGCGGGCGCGGCGGGCGTTTCCCTGGGGCTGGACTACGCCCCGGGCAGCGGCCTGGCCGAGATAGACGCCATGGCCGCCATAGCGGCAGAATACGGGCGCTGCCTGCCCGTGCATACACGCCTGTTCACCCAAAACGACCTTTATTCCCTGTACGAGATGCTGGCCGCGGCCAAGCGCAGCGGCGGGCGGCTGCTGCTGAGCCATTTCGTCTACCAGTACAGCGGCTTCGGCACGCTGCGCCCGGCGCTGGACGTTGTGGACGCCGCCCGCGCCAAGGGCATGGACGTATGGATGGACAGCGGCATGTATACCGACTGGGCCACCTATGCAGGCACCGCCACCTTTGACGAGCAGACCATCAAGGACAACTCCCTGCGCTTCGGCGATATGGTCGCCGCCACGGGCAAGTATACGGGCACGCGCCTGAACCGGGAGCTGTACGAGCTTCTGCGCCACAAATATCCGGACGAGTCCATCATCTGCTATTCCGGCGAGCCGTACGAGATCTACGAGGCGCTGCAAAAGCCCTATGCCATGATGAGTACGGACGCGGGCGCTTACGCCCCCGGCGAGGGGCACCCGCAGATTGCGGGCAGCTATCCGCGTTTTCTGCGTAAGATGGTGCGGGAAAAGCGCCTGCTGGGGCTGGAGGAAGCCGTGTACAAATGCACGCTGCTGCCCGCCCAAACATACCACATTCCTGGCAAGGGCGTGCTGGAGCCGGGATATGACGCGGACCTTGTGCTTTTTGACCGGGACGCCGTGCGCGACAACGCCAAAATGCCCGACAAGGGCGAGCCGGACGCCCCGCCCGACGGCATCCCCTATGTGATGGTGAACGGTGTGTTCGCCGTGGATGACGGCGTGTTCCAAAACACCCGCAGCGGCAGCGTCATCCGGTACTGAGCGGACGCACTGTGGTATTCCGCTCTCTTTTCGCCATGCCGCCCTTTGCTGTTTCGGCTGTGGTAAATTTAGATTTGATAAAAGGTGCGATGACGTTGAGTAAAAACAAGACAGCTACGGTTTTTGCAATTTCGGCTGCGGCACTATATGCAATTAATGTGCCATTATCAAAACTTTTACTGATAAATGTGTCGCCCAGAATGCTTGCAGGATTTTTATATTTAGGAGCAGGTGTTGGTATTGGTGTACTTCTTGGAATAAGGAAAACACAGAACAGGCTGGCTGACGAACAATGGCTGGATAAAAAAGATTTGCCTTATACGATTGCAATGATTGGTCTCGACATAGCAGCACCTATATTCTTAATGCTTGGCATTGCTAATACAAATTCCGCTAATGTTTCGCTGATTAATAATTTTGAAATTGTTGAAACTTCTGTGATTGCTCTTGTAATTTTTAAAGAAAAAATTTCCAGGAGGTTATGGGCCGCAATTATCCTTGTAATGCTATCCAGTGCAATTCTTGGTTTTGAGGGAACAGAGGCATTTGTATTTAACAAGGGTTCATTGTTTGTATTGTGCGCTTGTATATGCTGGGGCGTGGAGAATAATTGCACAAGGAGTATAAGTGATAAGAGTTCAGAAGAAATCGTTTTGGTGAAAGGAATTTTCTCTGGTATCGGTAGTGTCCTTATTGCATTTATTGTTGGGGAAAAACCGCCTGAAATCACCTATATGCTTGCCGCTATGTTACTTGGTTTCGTTTCCTATGGCTTGAGCATTAACTTTTACATTATGGCACAAAAAAATTTAGGTGCCGCAAAAACAAGTGCCTTTTATTCTGTTGCACCATTTTTAGGAGTTGGATTTAGTTTTATTATTTTAGGCGAAAGACCGACATTTCAATTTTACATTGCTCTTGGAATTATGATAATCAGTACATTGCTTATGATAAAGGATACGCTTGGCAATGAAAAATTATATAATGGTTACGTCCATATCCATCAACATAAACATGGGCGCATAGTACACACATACGAGCATAGACATTTTGTATATAATCCTATGCACATACATAATCATTCACATGCAGGCTAATAGACAAATTCAAAATTATCAGGCATTCGTTCTTTTCAAAAAACGCAAAACAGCGCGGGCGTCCGGCCTTATCCGCCGGACGCCTGCGTTTTTCTCCGCCATTTTCCTCGTCCGTTTACTCCACGCGCCAATAAGCCGCGCTGTACGGCGCAAGACGGCTGCCGCCACCGAAATCGTGCGGCCTTCCGGTGACAAGATCCACCGCCCGCCCCGCGCCCGCGTCAAAGTGCGCGTCGAACGGTTCGCCCTCCGCGTTCACGGCCACCAGCACGCGCTCGCCCTCCGCCGCGCGCTCGAAGATGTACTGCCGGTTCGTCAGCAGCACCGTGCGGTAAGCGCCATGGCACAGTGCCCTGCTGCCCCGGCGCGCCGCCGCCAGCCGGGCAATATACTCCGTCAGCCCGTTTTTCTGCGGCATGTCCACCGCGGGGCGCAGCGCCGCGTCGCCGTCCTCTTTGCCGCCCTCCATGCCCCACTCGCTGCCGTAATAAACGCAGGGCACGCCGGGCATGCCGAACAATACCCCGTACAACGGCCACAGATGCTCTTTGTTCGTTAAAATCGTGGCCACGCGCGTTACATCATGGTTATCCGCAAAGGACAGCAGAGGCAGGCCCTTATACAGCGTCCACGCCTCGGGGCCGAACTGCCGCGCCAGGCTGTGGCCAATCTCAAACAGGTTCATGGAATTGAAGCTGGAATACAGCCCCTTGTAGCACTCATAATTGGTGGCGCTGTGCAGCATGGCGCCGTTCACCATGCGCTTGTAATCGCCGTGCAGCATTTCGCCGATGAGCACGAATTCCGGCTTCAGGCCGCCGGTAAAGGCGCGCAGACGGCGCACGAAATCCTCGTCCAGACAATAGGCCACATCCAGCCGCAGGCCGTCGACGCCAAATTCCTCCACCCAGCCGCGAATACAGCCGAACAGGTATTCCGCCACAGCCGGATTGCGCAGGTTCAGCTTTACAAGCTCGTAATGGCCCTCCCAGCCCTCGTACCACAGGCCGTCGTTGTAACCCGAATTGCCGCCGAAGTCAATGTGGAACCAATCCCGGTACGGGCTGGCCTCCCGCTTCTCCAGTACGTCCCGGAAGGCCCAAAAGCCGCGCCCCACATGGTTGAACACACCGTCCAGCACCACCCGGATGCCCGCCGCGTGCAGCGCCGCGCACACGCGCGCAAAATCCGCGTTCGTACCAAGGCGGCCGTCCAGCTTCGTATAGTCCCGGGTATCGTAGCCGTGAGCGTCGGATTCAAACACCGGGCAGAAATACACCGCGTCCGCCCCCAGCTTTTTGATATGGGGCACCCAGTCCAGCAGCTTCAAAATACGCGGCTCCGTTCCGCCATCGTTTTCCCGCGGCGCGCCGCACAGGCCCAGCGGATAGATCTGGTAAAACGCGCTTTCTTCAAACCACATCACGGGGTCACTCCTTTTCTTCGCGCCGCCCGCTCCGCATGGGGCGCGCTTTGCCGTTCCGGTTCACGGGACAGCCTGTTCTTTAGTATACCATATTTCTAAGCTCACACTTCGCGTACCGCTCGTGTTCACTAAGAAACAGGGTATCTATGCCGCTAAACTCATGCTTCGCCTGCGGCCCGCATTCGTTAACCGGACATATTATACCATAACGCCGCGAAGCGGCCTCAACAAAACCGCATCCATTGCGGTTTTGCATGGTTCAATGTTCTCAAAGCCCTGTGCGCCGGCACAGAAGCGTGTGCCTTGCACACGCGCAGCCGCGCCAGCGGCGGCTTTGAGGTTATTATACCATGTTTCCGAACCCGCGCATACACATGCCTTTCTCCGGAAATAATAGCGGCAGACGAAGCCGCGCTTTTCCGCGCGAAAAAGAAAGGACTGACCGTATGAATCCCTTCCTGGAAAAACCGTCTCCCGTGGACGCGGGCCTGATGGACTGGAGCACCGTATACGCCCGCTCTTACGACAAAAACGAGGTGGACCCCTACACCAAGGTGCGTATCATCCTGATGAACGGCACCGAATATGAGGCCGTGTGGTTCAGCCACCAGTTCCACCGCCACTGCCCGAACAACGACCTGCGGCGCGAGCTGGCGCTGGCGCGCCGGGTAGAGCAGCAGCAGCAAAAGCGCATCTCCTGCCTCAAGCCCATCGACGAAACGCCGCTGGAAACGACCATCGGCTACGAACAGCTCGCGGTGGACCTGACGGCAATCCTGGCCCAGCGGGAGCCGGACCCATACGTTGTAAAGGTGATGCAGTTCGCGCTGTTGGAGGACTTCGACCATCTGTACCGCTACGCGGACCTGCTGGACATGGAGGACGGCGTCCACGCCGAGCGCCTTGTGGGCAGCTATACCGAGATCATGCCCGGCCGCCCCACCATATCGGAGCACCGCCATCCCTTTGACAGCGTGCGCCGCGCCTGCAGCTTCAAAAAGGCCGCGCCCATCACGAAACTGAACACCTCCATCATCACCGCCGCCGAGCAGCAGACCATGAACTATTATATGAACATCGCCGCGTTTTACAAAAGCGACCGCGGCCGGAAGCTCTACCAGGAGATCGGCATGATCGAAGAGCAGCACGTGACGCAGTACGGCGCGCTGCTGGATACGAAGTGCACCTGGCTGGAAAGCCTGCTGATGCACGAATATACCGAATGCTACCTGTACTGGTCGTGCTTCAACGACGAGACGGACCGTCCTGTGAAAAAAATCTGGGAACAGCATTTCCATCAGGAGCTTTCCCACCTGCACGCCGCCGCGCGCCTGCTGCAGACCTATGAAAAGAAAGAGTGGCGGCAGGTCATTCCGGACGGCGAATTCCCCGAGCTGCTGAAATTCGGCCCGCAGAAGGAATATATCCGCGATGTTCTGGCCGGCACAGTGGAATGGACGGCGGACGGCGAGGAGTTCACCGACGTGCGCACGCTGCCCGCAGACTTCCGCTTCTTCAATTACCAGCGCACTGTAAACGCACGCACCGCGCAGGTTCCCAGCCACGCTGTCATAGAGGATTATCTGGCCGAATACGGCCGCGATTACCGCTATGAGGACGCACCGCATCCTGTGAAGGCGCTGCAGGACCGCGAGAAGGATAACACCCGCGTGGGCCGTACCCGCAGCTGCACAAAATAACGCTCGCCCGCAAAAAAGCGTTTCTCAGCCTGAATCAAACGGACCGCACCAATAAAAAAACGGACAACAGACAAAAAGCCCCCTGATGCAGAAAACCAAAACATCAGGGGGCTTTCTATGGACAAAAGGAATTGCATGCATAGGCAGGAATTATTGCCAAAAATTAAAGACAGGAATAAATTACGGAAATTCCGGAAGAAAACAGCTAAATGTACAGGACTCTGGAAATGCATATGCGGTAAAGGCCCGCGCAGGCCGTCAACGATACAAACGAAAGAAAACCAACACGCCCGCGCGTCTACGCAATGGCAGAAAGCCTTCTCTGTTTTGAGAGCAAAGCGCATTTTCGTACAAAGCCTCCACTGCCTTTAAGAACAACCACATGACCAGCCATACGTTCGCTTTTACAACCGGGAATGTCTTTAATACAAAACAGGAGCGGCGCCGCCGCACCGCTCCTGCCAAAACCTGGAAGTTTCTTCACAGAGGATTCTTTTGAGACTGTCTGCACAATTGGGGACGGTCCACCTGCGGGAGGGGACTTGTGTGTTACCGAAAAAGCAAAATTACAGCCGGGCGTCGAACAGGCCGCAGAAGCTGTCGATCGGGTCCCGCCCCTTGAACGCGTCCGGCCCCGCCATAAGGTCGTCCACCAGCGCGTCGAAAGTGGCCGGCTTTGCATCGTAGGTGTTGATGTAGGTGCGGGCCTGGGGCACGTCCGCCAGCATGGTGGGCTGCCCGCAGCCGATGACGACCACCGGCAGCTCGAATACATACCAGGGGATCTCTCCGCCGCCCTTGGACAGGCCAAAGCTGGGCCGCCCGCTGGAAACGTCGCACAGCGTGATGACAAGGTCCATGCCGGAAACGAAGTCGTCGATGGCGTTCTTGCCCGCGAAATACAGGTTGATGTTGGGCTTTTCGCCCGCTGCGATCTGTTTTTTCATCGCGTCCAGCGGGCTTTCGTAGATAAACGCGTCAAAGCCTTTTTCACACAGGCGCTCCTTAAGCATCTCGGCCGGGTTTTTACCGCCGCCCATGCCCATGGCTTTCATCAGCATGCCCATGCCGCTTTCGGCGCCCTTGACATGCACGATCATAATACGTTTATAACGCTCCGGTGTGATGGGCAGCACATCCCTGTCCTTGTATTTTACCAGTGTGATGCAGTCCCGGCTGATGGCCTTGTGCATCTCCTTGTATTCCTCTTTGCCCAGCGCCCCGGCCAGCACTTCGGGCGCAGGCACAAGCGCTTCCTTCTCTTTTTTGTTCAGGCCCAGATGCGCTTTCAGGCCCAGGATACGCGTGAGCGCTTCCGTCATGCGGGCCTCGCTGATGACGCCGCTTTTGTATGCATCCAGCATGGTATTGAAGTCCTCGTCCGGGTCGTTGAAGAACAGGAACATATCGCATCCGGCATTGATGGATGCCGGCAGCATCTCGCGGCGGGTCATGCGGTCCGTCATGCCCACCATATGGGAGGCATCCGTTACTACCATGCCGTTGAAGCCCAGCTTGCCGCGCAGCAGCGTGGTCATGATCTCCGGGCTCAGCGTGGCGGGCATCATGTCCTCGTCCTTCAGCGCGGGATTGATGGCCCGCGCGTACTCCGGCAGCATGATATGCCCGCCCATGATGGCATCCAGACCGCCGTCAATAAGCGTTTTATACACCATCCCGTAGGTCTTGTCCCACTCTTCCACGCTGAAGGTGTTGACATTGTTGGACAGATGCGCGTCGCGGAAATCCAGGCCGTTGCCCGGGAAATGCTTCGCCGTACAGGCAAAGCCCGGAATGGTGTGCAGGCCGTCCATATACGCCTTGCTCATCTGCGCCACGCGGACGGGGTCGTTGCCGAAAGCGCGGGTCACGATCTCGGTATTCTCCCAGTTGTAGTGGATGTCGCACACCGGCGCGAAAGCCATGTTGCAGCCGATGGCCGCAGCCTCCTCGTTGGCCATTTTGCCAAGCGCATAGGCGTAATCGTTGTTGCGGGTAGCGCCGATCTTGATGCCGGATCCGATGTTGGTGCCGTCCGCGCAGGCGCCGTCGCCTCCGGCCTCGGTGTTGCAGGCAATGAACACCGGTACCTTGGCGTATTTCTGCAGCGTGCGGTTTTGCTGCTGCACGGCCGCGCCGGGCATGGGGTTATAGCGGCAGCCGCCCAGATGGTATTTTTCCATCAGCTCGCGCAGATAATTTTCATCCTGGGAGGCCGTCAGCTGAAAAAACAGCTGGCCTACCTTTTCCTCCGGCGTCATCCCGGCGATGGTTTCCTCCACCCAGCGCACATCCTCGTCCGGCAGGCAATAAGGTTTCGCTTTCAGATCGACCATGGCAATCTTCCTTTCTTTCAGGCAAAACAACTTTTATCCGAAGCCCGTCCGCCCCCGGAACACTCCGCCCGGAGCACCATACCGCGGCTTCTCTTGTGGATATCAATTTTATTGTATCATCTCATTGCCGCAAAGCGTTAGTATATTTTTTATGTATTTCGTAATTTTTTTATTCCAATATCCAAACAAGCCAAAAAAATAGCGAGTGCTACCCCTCTGCAAGTTTTCGCAACACATCCTCCACCCGGGCACACTGCATCGGGTACCGCTCCAGCAGCGCGGGTACGGCCCCTTGCATGATATAGGGGCTGCCCACAAGGTCCAACATGGGAACATCATTGAAATTGTCACCGAATGCTATGACCTCCTGCGGGCGCACACCCAACTCCCCGCACAGGGCAGCAAGGCCCGTGCCCTTGTCTGCGCGCGTGAAATCCAGCCATTTTTCCCCCGCCACAGCCACGCTGTACGCCGCTTTCCACGGCGCGCCCAGCGTCTGTGTATGGCTCGCCGCGCCATCCCGGCAGTAAGCCGACACCTTGAGGATATCCTCCGGGATGTCCTGCGCCCGCTTCACCCGCGTAATGTGATTGCCCACAAAATAGCGGATATGGTCCACATAATCCGGATGCTTGGGGAGCAGATAGCTGGTGTCCGCGCCGGAGATGAGCACCTCGCATTGCTCCTGCGCCTGAATCTGGCCAATGAGCGCCAGCGCATCGGCGCGCTCCATGGCCAGCTTGGACACCACGCTCCCGCCCCGGTACACAATGGCCCCGTTTTCGCAAAGGTAAGCGATATCATCCTCCGCCTGTGCAAACAGCGCCCGCATGCTGCGGTACTGCCGCCCGCTGGCCGCGCAGAACAGAATTCCGCGCTTCTTCAACACCCGGATAAGGCCGAACAGCTCGTCCGAAAGCGCTCGCGCGCCGCCCTGCAGCAGCGTGCCGTCGATGTCGCTCGCCACCAAACGTATCATATAAAAATTCCCTTTCTTCATACCGGACGCGCAGAAGCACATCGCTGTGTTATGCACTGCGGATGAGCAGGACGCCCATACAATTGGGGCCGCAGTGGCAGGAGAGCGTACAGACCCGCGCCATCCGTTATTTCTCTATCGCCTGGTCTCACACGGCGCGTTCGCGCTCTGTGCTTTCTTTGATTTTACACCGGACAGCATTGGTGCACAAGGGGGTCCCAGCCTGCCGCCGCCTCTTTTTACACAAAAACAGGCCGCCCCGCAGGGCGGCCCGGCCGCTTTTTTGTTCTGCTCTGCCTCACGGCTCGGACTCGTCCTGGATGCGGCCCTCGGCCTCGATGGCGGCTGCTTCGTAACGGGCTTCGTCATAAATCGCCTCCAGGCCACGCTTCACCTTTTTTACCCAGTAGGTCAGACACAGCACGCTGACAAGATCCGCACAGCCGTCCAGCACCAACACCGCACCGATGAAGCGCACCATGGCCAGCGCCGCGAACGGTTCGAAAAACAGCAGCACACCGAACGCGCCGGTAACGCCCGCCAGCAGCAGAATCAGCCACCAGCGGGAAAAACCCAGGCGGCGCAGGTCAATGGCGTTCTGGAGTGTCATGACGCTGTCAAACACGATGGCGCAGCCGAACACAAACGGCAGTACCGCCAGCACCATGTCCGCACGCAGGATAACAAACAGGCCAAACGCACAGCAGAGAATGCCTGTGACAAGTTCATAGCGGAAAATGGAAACGGCAGCGTTGCAGCAATAGCGGATGATCTGTACCGCCCCATACAGCAGCGATATGCCGCCGAACACATAGCATATGACAAGGCCGGATTGCGCGGGCCAGACCAGCAGCGAAATGCCGCACGCCAGATACAGCGCCGCAATCAATAAAAACGTGCGCCGGAATGATTTGATGCCCTTCATGATAAACGTCCCTTCCTTTTTTGCAGGATCTGCCGTTATTGTATCATGCCCTGTACAACAACGGGATATGCAATCCCGGACGGTTGTCGCATTTTTTTACATCCAGGCAATTTTGTCTAAGCAGAGGGCACCTCCCCCTGCGTGAAGCAGCGCTCCGGCAGCACGTCCAGCAGCGCGCAGGCGGCAAGCTGCGCTTCCTCCCGCGTCAGCGCAAGCTCTGCCGCCAGTATGCGCTCAACCTTCTCCAGCCGCCGGGCATAACACCGCGCCAGCAAACAACCGGTGTCCGTCAGATACACCTTCCCATATCGCTCCCGGGCGATAAGACATCTTTGCGAAAAGAAGGAAAGCATCTTTACAACCGAGGGACGCGTTACATCCAGCATCCGCGCGATATCTGCGCAGCGCACGCCGCGCGCACCCAGCCCCAGGTGGTAGACGGCCAGAAGATACCGTGCCTGCCCACTCGTCAATTCCACCGCAGCTTCCTTTCCCGGCGGCGCGCCGCTCATTTTTCCAGATGACACGTTCCCGCACAGCCGGAACAACCGCAGCCGCCGGAACAGCCTCCGCCCCTTTTCCTTCTGCGCACGCCGGAAACGACGATCGAAATAAATACTGCCGCAACTGCGGCGGCAAGCAATGCTGTTGGAAAATTCATGGCTGACCCTCCCTCTTTCTGTCTTATTCTGCGAACGGCCTCACCGTTATAGTTAGTTAATGCTAACTTATCGCAATTGAAAGTTTATCACTGCTAACCCCAAATGTCAAGAGCTTCACCTGAAAAGCTAAGGTACATTCAACCAGGCTGCCCGCTTACCGTAACGGCTGCAGACACTCTGTACAGCAAAAGCCCGCCGCACCCAAAGGCACGGCAGGCTTTTGCTCATCGTTCCACGAATGTCTTTTCCTGAACCGCAATGAAAAGCTTGTCTCAAGGGCCGCGGCCAGAGCAAAGCGGCCGGATAGCAGCCCGCTCTTTTATTGCGCCATCTTCGCGTTCAGATCTGCGATCATCCGTTCCAGCGCCCCCTCCGGGAACGCGCCGAAGCTGCGCAGGCCGCGCAAGGGCATATTGTCCATCATCTGGCGGGCCATCTCGTCGGAAACCGCCTCTTTTGCGGCATCTGCGCTATCTTCCGCCGCGGGCGCGATCGTGTCCATAAACTGACGCGCCATCTGCCGTACCGAAGATGCGGTGCGCGGATCAGCCAAAAGCTCTCCGACAGTGGTATTTTCATCCACATGGAAAGGCAGCAGCTTTTCTGTGCGGAACTCTACCGCTGCCGCACCCCGGATATCACGGGACGAATGCCCCACCAGCAGCTCGTAGCGTCCCGGTGCCGCATACCAGCCGCCCAACGCCTCGCTGTACCAGGAAAGACTGCGCGCGTCCACGCTCAGCTCAACTGTTTTTGTCTCGCCCGGTTCCAGCGCCACCTTTGCAAAGCCCTTCAGCTCTTTTTCCGGCCGTCCCGCCGTGCCGGTGCGGTCCGCCACATAAAGCTGCACCACTTCCCTGCCCGCGCGGTCACCCGTGTTCTTTATGTCCGCATACACCGTCACCGTGCTGCCGTCATTCAACACATCCGCCGAAACGCGCACGTTTGAATACTCGAACGTGGTGTAGGAAAGCCCGTGGCCGAAGGGCCAGCGCACGGCCATCTTTTTCTTGTCGTAGTAGCGGTAGCCCACAAATACGCCCTCGGCATACTCCACATTTTTACCGTCGCCCGGGAAATTCAGATGGCTGGGGTTATCCTCCAGCTGATACGGGAACGTCTCCGGCAGTCGGCCGCTGGGGTTTGCATCTCCGTACAGCAGTGCGTCCGCGGCCGCTCCCACGCCCTGGCCGCCCAAATACATTTCCAGCACCGCGTTCACGCTCTCCGCCCACGGGCATTCCACCGGGCTTCCGTTGTGCAGCACCACCACTGTATTGGGCTGCACCGCCGCCACACGCGCGATCAGCCTGTCCTGGCATTCCGGCAAACGCATATGGCTGCGGTCGTAGCCCTCGCTTTCGAAGCTGTCGGGCAGGCCTGCAAAAATAATGGCCGCGTCCGCAGCCCGCGCCGCTTCCACCGCCGCGGCAAACTTCGCTTCGTCCGTCTCGTCCCGGTCCGCCGGGAATCCCTCGGCGTATACAACGTCCGTGCCGTTCACACGTGCCGCATCCAGCGCGCTGGTCACGGCGCTGGCATTGATGTGCGACGAGCCGCCGCCCTGATACCGGGGCTTTTCCGCGAAGCCGCCAATATACGCAATCTTCGCGGCCCGTGCAAGCGGCAGCGCGCCCTTGTTCTGCAGCAGCACCGCGCATTCTTTTTCCAGCTCTGCCGCCAGCGCATGGTGTGCCGCGCGGTCAAACTTCGCCTCCGGATGCTGTACATCCGCATAGCGGAACACGATGTTCAGAATGCGTGCCACCGCCTTGTCCAGCACCGCTTCATCCAGCGTACCGCCGCGCACTGCCGCAACGATCTGCGCGTCCCGCACGCCGTTGGACGATGGCATTTCCAGCTCCAGCCCTGCGGCCAGGCCCTTTACGCGGTCGTTCACCGCTCCCCAGTCGCTCATCACATATCCGTCAAACCCCCACTCATCCCGCAGGATCTCTGTGAGCGTGTGCGGATTTTCACTGGCAAACACCCCGTTGAGCTTGTTGTAGCTGCACATCAGCGTCCAGGGCCGCGCCTCTTTCACGATCGTCTCAAACGGCGCAAGGTAAATTTCCCGCAGCGTCCGCTCGCTCATGTCGGACGAGCACGTCATGCGCCGGTATTCCTGGTTGTTGGCAGCATAATGCTTCACGCTCGTGCCCACATCCCAGCTCTGCACACCGCGCACCTGCGCCGCCGCCAGCTTTCCCGCCAGATACGGGTCCTCGCTGAAATACTCAAAGTTCCGCCCGCACAGCGGGCTGCGCTTGATGTTCACCGCCGGCCCCAAAAGCACAGACACATCCTCCGCGCGGCACTCCTCGCCCAGCGCCCGCCCCATCCGTTCCAGCAGCGCTTCATCGAAGCTGGCCGCCGTCGCGCATGCCGCCGGGAAGCACACCGCCTTGATGCTGTCGTTGATGCCCAGATGGTCCGCCTCCTGGTCCTGCTTGCGCAGCCCGTGCGGGCCGTCCGACACCATCACGCCCGGGATGCCCAGCCGTTCCACGCCCTTCAAATGCCAGAAATCCGCGCCCGAACACAGCCCGGCCTTTTCCTCCAGCGTCATCTGCGCCACAAGCTCGTTTATATTGCGTTCCAAAAAAAACACATCCTCTCATTTTTCGGTGCGGCCGCAGCCCGGACGCACCGCTTTGCTGTATTCAGCATAACGCGGCGGCAGGCAGGCCGTCAAGAGCGGCCGTCTGTTTTTGAGGCGTTCATTGCCGTTTTTCCCGTCATTCGGCGTTCAGGCGGTCTCCTTACGTCCTCATCTCCCGGAACGTCTCCGCCATGCCTGCGGTAAAACTCCATTGACGCCGCATGTAAGCCCGCAGGGCGTTCGTCCGTTCCCGGTAGCGCGCCAGGGCGCGCTCCGGCTCATTCCAATGCTCCATAAGCGCGCCGGCTGCATGATGTCCGCTCTCCAGCGCAGCCGAGACACCCTCGCCCATCGGGTTCAGAAACCCCGCCGCTTCGCCCGCGCACAAAACGCGTCCCTGTCCATAATAGATGGGACAGCCGGGCGGAATACGGGGCATCAGCCATTTCTCGCGTCTTTCCTCCCGGCCGGTGCACAGGCCGTGCCGCTCCTCCATGTAGGAAAGGAAACGCCGATAAAAATATTCCGCCCGCTTCGCATCCCGCACCGACACGCCCAGCACCAGAAAGCCGTCCTTCACATTGAACCATGCGTCGTACTCCGAAAGCTCCGGCTGAAGATAGGCGTAAAAATAATGCGGGTCCAGCGCGATGCGGCCCTCGTTAAAGGTTTGAAACGTTGTGATATACTGCGCCGGGCCCGGCGCCAGCTTCCGTTTCAGCGCGCCCGTCACGCCCTCGCAGTCCAGCAGATACCTTGCCCGCACTTTACAGCGTTCCCTGTTCTGCAGCGTGACCCAAACAGCGCCGTTCTCTTCTTCACAGGCAATCGCGGCGGTACCGTCCAGCAGCTCCGCTCCGCTTTCCGCCGCCTTCGCCACGAGCCAGCCGTCAAAAGCGCCGCGCCACACATTGCGCCCTTCCTGCCTGAAAGCATATTCCCCGCCCTTGTCATCGGTAAAGATCATCCCCCGGTTTTCCACCGGAGCACAGCAGACAGCCGACGGTACTTCCTCGCCAAAATACTGCTTCACCAGCCCCAACGACTTTTTGATCAATATGCCAGAGCAGGATTTGTATCGCGGCAGCCGAAACCGCTCCACCAGCAGCACACGGCGGCCCGCTTCACAGAGCGCCTTGGCCGCTGCCGCTCCCGCGGGGCCCGCTCCTGCGACGACGGCGTCATACATACCGTGCACCTCGCTCTCCCGTCATTCGCCCACGTTTGGCTTGGTGAGCATGGTGTGCGTCAGCCTGGCAACAGAGACGCCGCCCATGGTGATATCCCTGTCTCCAAACCGCAGCACCTGCGTCTGGCCCTTTTTCACAGGCAGCCATTCCGCCAATCCCGGCCCGTTGGGGTCGCCCGTTTTTGCAAAATTCGTCAGGTACGACACCATCGCTTCGGACAAAGCCCGGTCCCATTCCGTGAAAGGCCGCCAACAGCTGTCCAGCGTGCCGAACGCATACCACAGGTCTGCCGAATGCCACGCACCTTTTTCATCTCCGGGCAGCTGACGGCTGAAGAAATAGGCATAGCTGGGCTGTTTGCCCTGGTCCGCCTGCAACCGCGCCCAGCCCTTTGCCATTTTATGCACGATGGGCGGCACAACGTCCTCGCTGGTGGAGCCCATCAGGTACGGGATGTTCTTTTGCCGCCCTGCTTTTGCAGCTTCCGCCGCGCTTTCCGTAAGGAATACGCCGTCCACCACCGGGCCGCACCCGGCCATGGGGTTCTTCTGTTCTTTCCTTGCCTCGGCGAACGCCGCGAACAGCGCCTGCGGTTCTGCGCCGCACAGCGCCGCAAAATCTGCCGCGCCCAGCTTCTGCCGCACCGCCTGCCAGAACGGATACGCTTCTTCCGCTTTCTGCGCCGCGCCCAGCAGTCTGGAAACGCCGCCTCCGCTCATCATCACCGCGCCGCGGAACAGCCCGTTCGTCATGGGCGAAACACAAAGCTGCTGTACGCTCATCGCGCCCGCGGACTGGCCCATAAGAGTAACTTGGCCCGGGTCGCCGCCAAAAGCGGCGATATTGTCCCGCACCCAGCACAGCGCGGCCATCTGGTCAAACATTGCGTAGTTGCCCGTATGCCCGTCCCGGGCGGCAAGCTCCGGCAGGCACAAAAAGCCCATAGGGCCCAGACGGTAATTGATGGTGACGGCAACAACGCCCTTTTTGCACCAGGCCGTGCCGTCAAAATGCTTTTCATGGCCGCACCCACCCAAAAATCCGCCTCCGTGAATATAAAACAGCACGGGCGCGTTTTTTGCGTCGTCGGGAGCCCAAATGTTTAAAAACAGGCAGTCCTCACTGTAATCGTAGTGTTCGCCCCGACGGAATTCGTTGTAATAAAACGCCTTTTCCGGCACGTCTTCTTCGCTGTAGAACGCGCGCGGCTGAAACGAACACGCGCCGAAATTGGCGGCGTCATACACGCCGTCCCAATGCGTCACCTGCCGGGGATATTCCCAGCGCCCTGCCGTGGCGTACCGTATGCCGCGGAATACGGACACGCCGTCCGCTCCGCCCGCCGCGCCCTGTACGGGCCCGCACGGCGTATGTACAAAATGGTTTTTCATACCGGCTTCCCTCCCTGCTTTCTTTCCTGACGGTGCGGCTCCGGCAGGGCGCTTTCCGCCCGGCCTTTTCCAGCAATTCCATTACAATAAAGAATACCCTCTTACGCGCATCAAGTACATTGTATTTCTTGCACATCAAAAGCCCCGCCGTTTTTCATGCCATCCGGCGAGCCGTTTGGGCAGTCTTTTCACCGCTCTGCAATTAAAAAGCCGTCCGCGGTATGCGCCGCGGACGGCCTTTCGTCCCAATATGTGTCAGCGTGTGCCGCTTTTTTTCTTCCAGAGCAGGAAACCGGCCATCAGAGCCAACCCGAACGGCAGCGCCAGCAGACCCGGCAGCTCGAAATGCACCAGCAGACCCGCCGCCACATAAGAGATGCAGGAAACGGCTGCCGCCGTTATTGCATAGGGCAGTTGTGTGGAGACATGCTGGACATGGTCGCACTGGGCACCCGCAGAGGCCATGATCGTTGTGTCGGAGATCGGCGAACAATGGTCGCCGCACACGGCGCCCGCCATACATGCGGCAATGCACACGATTCCCATGGGGTCGTCCAGAGGGAAGATCGCCATGGTGATGGGGATGAGCACGCCGAACGTTCCCCAGCTTGTCCCTGTCGCAAAAGCCAGCAGGCAGCCGATCAGGAACACGATGGCCGGCAGGAACATCTGCATGCCTTCCGCGCCGCTTTTCACAAGGTCCCGCACAAAGTATTTCGCGCCCAGAGAATCCGTCATGGCTTTCAGCGACCATGCGAATGTGAGGATCATAATGGCAGGCACCATCGCCTTAAAGCCGTCCGGGATGCAGCCCATCATCTCGCGGAAGGACATTGCCCGGCGCAGCATATAATAAACGAAGCTGAACACCAGAGCGAATGCGGACCCAAGCATCAGCCCTACCGACGCGTCGGAGTTTGAGAACGCGGTGCTGAAACGCGCCAGCACGCCGCCTTCCCCGCCTGCGAAGAAGCCGCCGGAATACACCATGCCCACCACGCAGCAGAAAATAAGCACTGCAATGGGTGCAATAAGGTCAACCACACGCCCTTTGTCCGCCGGGGCCTCCCCTGCGCCCGCATAGGGGTCCGGCCCGCCGCCGAACAGGTCTCCCCCGCCGGCCAGCGCCTCGCTTTTCGCCATGGGGCCGTAATCCACCCGCAGCACAACAAGCATCACCATCATGGCGATGGTGAACAGTGCATAGAAATTATAGGGAATGGCCCGGATGAAGAGGGACAGGCCCTTTCCATCCTCCACAAAACCGGACACAGCCGCCGCCCAGGACGAAATAGGCGCAATGATGCACACCGGTGCCGCCGTAGCGTCGATGATATACGCCAATTTGGCGCGCGATACCCGATGCTTGTCGGTGACGGGCCGCATCACGGAGCCCACCGTCAGACAGTTGAAATAATCGTCGATGAAAATGAGGCAGCCCAGCGCTACCGTAGCCAGCTGCGCGCCCACGCGGGATTTGATATGTGTCTGTGCCCATCGTCCGAAGGCCGCAGAACCGCCGGCCTTGTTCATCATGCAGACCATCGTGCCCAAAACGACAAGAAACACCAGGATGCCGACGTTGTATGCATCCGACAGCACCGAGACGATGCCTCCCTGAAATACGTGCAGCACCGTGCCCTCAAAGCTGAAATTCGCATACAGCAGGCCGCCCGCAGCAATGCCTATAAACAGTGAAGAATACACCTCTTTTGTGATGAGCGCCAGCGTGATGGCAATGAGCGGCGGCAGCAGGGACCATGCCGTATTGTAAAACCGGCTTTCCGCCTCTGTCCTGCCGGAGCCGCCGCAGGCCCCGCAGATGTTTTTCCCGCCGCACGCCCCGCATGCCGCGTCCTTGCCCAGGCATTCCATGCAAGCGCCCGAGCCGCCGCATTCCGCGCATTCCACCATGCGCGAACCCGGTTCGTCCTGCGCGCCGCTTTCCGCAAAAGCCGGCGCCGCGCACAAAACCGCCAGCACCAGCACCGCCGCCAGCATGGGCAGCAGCCGAATCCTTTTTTTCATACTGTTCCTCCTCCTGTGTTCTGCCGCAGGCCCTCCGCTCCGACACACGGACACAGGCTGGAAAAAACAAAAAGCCCTGTGCGCATAGAGCGCACAGGGCAACCGGACGCAGCCTCCGCTGGAAGATGCGTCTGGATAGCGCTCCACAAATTTTGTGACAGTCCGCAGGATATTCTCCCACGGCCCAGGATACGCCGCCCAGGCAGGCGGCTGCTCCTTCGGCGGTTCCCCCTCTCCCCGAAACGGCTGCCTGGCCATTGTTCCGGGTACGCATGAGTCCCGCGCCTCTATCCGCGTATTCAGTTGAAAAGACCTTTCCGGCCTTCCCGAAGCACACAACGCGCCCGGGAACATTCGAATGATACTTATAAATTAGCACGGCTGCTCCAAAATAGCAAGCGGATCCGCCATTTTTTACACAAAAAATTTTTCCGGATGCACACGGCTTTTCCGCTTCTTCAAAAAACGCCCCGGCATCCGCCGGGGCAATGCGTTTCGTTTTTTTCAGGGGTCTCAATCGTGAAGGCTGGGTTTCGCCCGCAGAGAGATGGTGTGCTCAAAACAGCTGTAATCCGTCAAATACACAGTATAGCAGCCCTCGGTGCGCTTCATGCTTCCAAACTTACCCGCTGTGAAGCCGTGCGCGCCGAAGCACGGGCCCGCCTCGATGGCGTACCTTCCCCTGGAGGCCGTCAGCGTTCCGGATTTGGCGACGATACCGCCGCCCTCCGCGCCGTCCGCGGCAAAATGCTCCGTCTCCACGCGGCAGCCCGCGTCGAACGCAAGCTCCACACGCAGAGGCGCACGGTCGATCCCGGTGTTGACGATGTGCACGTCAATGCCGTTCTCCGCCTCGGTGACCTCCACATCGAATATCATATCCGGCCCGTGAAGCTGCGCGCGCTTCGTGTGGTCCATTTTCCACCAGTCGCTGGTCTCCGGCTTTTCTTCAAACGGCAGATAATACCAGCCCGTCATGGTCTGGTGCAGCGCATAGGCGTTTTCGCCCGTGGAGGCCAGCGTCTCGGGGATGAAGCTGCGGTGCTCACAGAAACTGGCGCCGATGTGCATACTCACAGTAAAATCGCCGTTCTGGAAATACAAAAAGCCCGCGCTGTGGTTGATGATGGTGTAGGAATACCCCTTCCGGCGGCAGCGTACGATCTCGCTGCCCTTGTAAAATTTGTGATAATCCGCCGGGAAACCGCTGCCCGCGTGCTCCAGCGCGGCCAGGCGGGGCTGCAGCATGAACTGGATCAGGCAATCCATGGCCTTCAGGCCGTGGCGGTCCACTGCCGCTATGATCTCATTCGCCGCGTCCAGAAATTCCGGCTTCTGCAGCACGTCGCCCATATACAGATACTCAAAGTAATAGTCTTTGGGATAGATCTTGCGCCCCCGGTCCTGCCGGGTGGAGTTGTTCGTAAAGATGCTGTCGTCCGGCTCGATATAGGTGAGCATCATGGTCAGGTTCCGCACCACAGGTTCGTAATAAGCGTCGTCGCCCGTGGCCACGGCCAGCATGATCATCGCGTCGTTGTTGATCCGGTTGTAATTGCCCGCCGAGCGCTCCGCATATTCGCCGTCTGCGTTGCAGTCGCTGCCTTCCAGCAAAATAGCGTCCGCGGCCTTTTTGTACGTCTCGCCGCCCAGCAGCCTGTGGCACATCATCAGTACCGATGCGATGGCCCAGCGGTGGTTCGGCGTATGAAAACCGCAGTGTGTCAGTGCTTCGGCGGCATCTTTCACAATGGCTTCATACAGCGGCAGCAGCTGCGCGCACACATCTTTTTCCGCCGCGTCCGCCGCCTGCGCACCCTCCGCGATCCGGCGCAGATATACGTACACGGGCAGCAGCCGCTTCGTGCAGAAAGCCGTGTCCGGGCCGGAAAAAAAGTTGCAGTTGACGAGGTCGAAATAGCCGCCCGGCCGCTGGGAGCGGCGCACATAATCCAGCGCCAGCAAAATGCGCCGGAGCACCTCTGCGTCCAGATGCCATTTGCTGTCCGCGTTCAGGCAGCAGGCCGTCATGGTCGTCAGATGATAGATGGCCACCTTCGGCTCCGCAATGCTGTCCGCCGAGGGGAATCCGCCAAAAAACGGGTCGTTCCGGTCCAGGATCTGAATCTCCATAAAGCGTGCGACACGGGCGTCGCTGTCCCGCAGGACCTTGTTGTAATGCTCTTTCATATGGGGGCTCCCTTTCCAAATAGAAGTGACGGCAAAAGCCGGTGCTTGTGCGCCGCGCGGCGTGCCGCCGCGGCTTGTGCTTTGTTATTATCATAGTTTTTTTATCTATAAAAAACAACACAGGTTTTGTCCGCTTCCAAAAGAAGCATTGCATATTTTGCTTAAAATTCCAAAATCCGTACCACCGCGGCTGCACATTGCACTTCGGCCGCTTATGGCAGGCCGCTGCTGCCGCGGCGGACGGTTCACATTTTACTGTACGCCGGCCTTTCTCTTCGCTTTGTCCGCATAAACCGCCCGAAGCCGCCATATATATGCAACAAACACAAATAGGGAGTTGTTGCGGCATGAAGGGCAATCCGGAGGAGCGGGCGGTGCAATTGGGCGAATACATCACGGAGACCGGCGCCACCGTGCGCAGCGCGGCCAAAGCGTTCGGCATCAGCAAATCTACAGTGCACAAGGATATTACATACCGTTTGGAAAAGCAGAATCACACTCTGTACGACGAGGTGCAGAAGGTGCTGCGCGTGAATAAAGAGGAGCGTCATCTGCGCGGCGGCGCGGCCACACGGCAGAAATACCATCCGGAAATAGAATAACCGGCAATACAGCGGCAGGCCGTCGGCAGGGAACGGGCTGCCGCTCTGTTTTGCCTTTTCCACCGCATGCAAGCCTTCAAGCAACGCCCCCACGGCAGACAGGGCCGACCTGTGTTTTGTAAAAAGCGATAAAATTCTCAAATTTATTTCCCTATTTTTCCGTTTTAATTTCAACAAATACTAATACATACTGGAAATAACAACAAATACAGGCGATTCTGTTCAGCCACATGTTTTGTTCACCCATCCCTGCGGCCCACCGCAAGGCGCTCGTGCCGGGCTGCCAAGAAAAGAGCGGCTATGGAAAATAAATTTCTTGCACACATCGCGGAGGACGGACGGGAACAAACGGTTTTCGAGCATCTGGCGGCGGAGTTTTCCCGCCCTTTCGGCGGCGAGGCACAGGGGCTGCTGGCCGGGACGGCCCATGACATTGGAAAATACTCTGCTGCGTTTCAGCGGCGGCTGACGGGCGATTCCAGGCGGGTGGATCACGCCACTGCCGGCGCTTTTGAATGTATGGGGCGCGGCCAGCCCTTCGCCGCCTTCGCCGTGGCAGGCCATCACGGCGGCCTTCCGGATGGCGGCGGGCGCGGAGACGGCCCGGAAGCCGCCACCTTTTGGGGACGGATCAACCGGGCGGGCCGCGGCGGGCTGGAGCCTTACGGCGCCTGGGCCCGGGAAGTATCCCTGCCCGGCGGACAACCTCCCCCCTTCGCAAAGCAGAACCCGGGAGCGGGCATGTTCTTTATCCGCATGCTTTATTCCTGCCTGGTGGCCGCGGATTTTCTGGATACCGAGGCCTTCATGTCCGGGAAGCCGCGCGGGAGTTGTTCAGGCTGCTAGAAAAAGAAGGCGCCTTCCATCCGGCCACTCTGATGTACCCCGCCCACCGTCAAAGCCGACGGAAAGGGATTCGCCGCATGCTGAAAGCTGCCGCTCCCTTCCCGGGGAGCGTGGATTGAAACCGCGCTGCTGGCAATCAAGGAGGCTGCGCCGGCGGTCGCTCCCCCTCACGGAGGGAATTCGAGTTTAAAGGCCGGAGCTCCGATTGCATTTTCAATCAGAACTCCGGCCTTTTTCTTTTATCACCGGCTGCAGCAGCCTGTAAAGCGGCTACGCGCCGAACGCCTTGGCCACGTCCTTCAGCTTTTCACGGATGGGCAGCTCGTAAGGGCAGCGCGCCTCGCACTTACCGCAGCCGATGCAGTCCCCCGCCCTTGCCGTCTGAGACTCGTAGCGCGATCTGGCCCAGTCCGCCAGATCGTAATGCTTGAGATAGTTTTCCAGCGTGAAGATACCCGGGATATCGATGCCCACCGTGCACGGCGCACAGTATCCGCACCTGCGGCAGAAATTGCCCGAAAGCCCGGCGCGGATGGCTTCGCATGCGGCCAACTCCTCCGGTGTAAGCGGGCCGTCCTGCTCCGCCGCAGCTGTGTTCTGCTCTATCTCTTCCAACGTGGCCATTCCGGGGATGGCCAGCGTACAGGTCTTGTTTTGCAGGATGTACCGCATGGCCAGCGTACCGTCGGTGATGTTGCCGCCCGCCAGCGGCTTCATCGCAATGACCCCCACGTTCTGCGCGGCCGCACGCTCCATCAACGCTTCACCCTGGCTTTCAACGATATTATATGGGAACATGATGGTCTCGATCTCCGGATAGGAGAGCAGCCGCTCGAAGCTGTCCACCGAGTGAGCTGTTGCGCCGAGATGTCCGACCTTGCCCGCCCGGATGGCGTCCTGAATGGCAGCCACGGCGCCCTCAGCAGAAAACGCCAGCTCAAAATCAGCATCAGACTTTATATTGTGCAGCTGATACAGGTCGATATAATCCGTCCTCAGGTTGCTCAGGCTGATGCCGATGTCCCGCGCCATGTCCGCGTAACCGCGGGACATGGATTTCGTTGCAAGAATGAACTTCTCCCGCAGACCACCGGACAATGCCTCGCCCAGATAGCTCTCCGACACAGTGTAGCCGCGCGCGGTGTCAATGTAGTTCACACCCTTTTCCACAAGGCGTTCCATCAGTGCGCGGGTTCCCCGTGCGTCGATGCGTTGGATGGGAATGCCCCCAAAACCCACAGCAGATACCTTCAAACCTGTCTTTCCCAAAATTCTGTATTGCATAACGCAGTTTCCTCCTTTTGCCGTTTGCCGCAGGCGCGGCGTTGCCTGTCAACCCCGATTATACACCCGCGCCGGTTTGTTGCAAAGTTCTTTTTGTGATATGATAGAGCAAAACGTTGAGAATGAGGCGCGGCCGGAAGCGGCCCGCCGGAGGGGAGCATGCCATGCTGAAAGGAAAAACGAACCGCTGGTTCCTGGCATTGGGTGCCGCGCTGCTGTGTGCGGGGCTGGGCGCCGCGGCACTCTGGGATCTGGAGATCGACCTCGCGCTGTATTCACCCGGGTTCCTGCCCGCCGTATTGATGGAGGCCTTCGGCTGGTTTCCTCAGTATTTGCCCGCCGTCGTGCTGTGCGTCTGTATTGCCCTGGACGGTGCGCGAAGCATGCCGCTGCGCGCCGCGGGCGGCCTGCTGGCGGTTGCCGGCAGCGGCATCCTGCTGTATATGGGCGCGCACCATCTTGTAAAGCGCGGGATGTCCGGCCCTTCCATCACACTGTGGACCGTCCTGCTGGGCGGCCTTTCGCTGGGTATATGCTCACTGGCGCTGTACCGCTCCCGCAGCGGGGGGCGCAAAAAGCTGGAATTCGTATGCCTTTGGGGCACGGTGTATCTGCTGGCCGGGCTTGCCGCCATCAACATTATCAAGGCTGTCTGGCAGCGCACGCGCTTTGACGACATGCTCACCGCCGCGGGCGGCGGCTTCGAGGGCGCGTTCGCACAGTTTACAAGCTGGATGCAGCCGTTCGGCAACGGCGGTTCCAGCTTTCCGTCCGGCCACACGGCTGCCGCGTGCAGTGTGTTCATCCTGACACTGGCCTGTGACGTCTGCCTCAAGTGGAACCGCCGCCGCACGCTGGTATGGGCGCTTTGCTGGGCCTATGTGGCCTTTATGGCCTTGTGCAGGCTCGTCATCGGGCGGCATTACCTCAGCGACACGCTGGCCGCGGCCTTTGTGATGCTGCTGCTCTACCTGGGCATGCGCAAAACAAAATGGTACCGCGCAGGCGCACGTGAGCTGACGGCTCCCGGCACATAAGTATGGCATGCCATTCCGCAAAAGCCGTGAAAAGGCCGTTCCCACGGGAACGGCCTTTTCATTATATTTGCAGCTCACGCACCTGCAAAGCAAAATAATATTGGATAAAGCCCCGGCCGGACCATTCCGCCCGTACTTTATAAAAATAGAGGCCCGGCGTGGTGGGTGTGCTGAAACGGCCGCCGCCCGCATCCGAAAGCTCCAGATATTCCGTCGGCTTATCGCTGACGGCACGCATCACCCGCAGCTCCGAAGGTTCCTTGGTGAACAGAATGCGCATCTGTGCGCCCGGCATCACGTCCACAGGCTGCAGCGGCACGTCCTCCGGCGAGAGCAGCGGCGTTTTTTCCTGTGTCAGGAAAAAATTCCATTCCCAACCCGCCCGGCGCACCTCCTTGTCCGGAACAAGCTCCTCATCCCCATACAGAACTGTAATGATGGGCAGCGCGGATTCCGGGTCCTGCGTATCGAGGGATTCCTTAATAAACGCCGTCATGCCGGTGGCGATGGCCAACAGCACAGCGCCGATGATGAGCTTGCGGAAAAAAATCTTTGGCAGTTTCATACGTTTCCTCCCGGCGGGGCAAGCCTGTCGTTTTTCTTATTGTAGCATGCCGGCGTGTAAAAATCCACCCGCATAAAACAAAAGCGGCACGCATATGGGTTATAGCACCGGGCTGCGCCCGCTTGCCCGCGGCAGTTTTCCGTCCCGGCGCTCCCGCGCGGCACGGCGAGCGGCACAAAAAGGCCTGCCGTCATTTTCAACTGGGAGGAATCATTTTATGGAGCATTCACTGTATCCTGTGCCGCCGCGCTTCACTGTGCGGCGGCTGGTATTGATGGACCTTGCGGCTATTTGCACGCTGTATGGCGCTTGCGGGCGCGACGCCGCCTGGGGCACACGCGAAACGCTTGCCGCGCTGTTTGGCGAAGGCGAATGGTGGGGCGGTTTTCTGGGCGGAGAGTTGGTTGTCTGCTGCGCCTGTGTACCCGCCCGTTCCGCCACGCCCCAGGCTGCCGCTCTGCGCGGCGCGCTGGCACCCGCGCGCCTTCCGGCCCGTTTTCTGCTGCCGCCCGCCGCCACGCCCGAGGGCCGGGCCTTTGCCGGGCGCTTTCTTTCCCTGCTGGGCGAACGCCTCTGGCCGCCCTGTGCCTCCCCCGAAAAAAGGCTCGCCGCCGCAGTCCCCGTCAAAACGGGCGGCCTGCTGCTGGACGGCTTTTTCGAGGCGGGCTTTACGCTGTTCCTCGTGCGCCCGCTGGCGGCGCTGCGCCCGCATTACCTGCTGACGCCGCCCGGCCTTCGGCAGCCTGCCCCGGGAACGCCGAATGAAGACGCCGTACGGCGTGTGCACATCCCTCTGGCGGACACGCTGGCGGTCTCCCGCCTGCTGGAACAGGGCTTCTGCGGGACCGCCCTGTACGACGGCGCGGACGGGCAGCCCGCGCTCCGGCTGGAACGACCGAACCCCGCATAAGAAGAACGCGCCTGCCGCACCGTATATACGGACGCACATCCCGCAAAGAACACGCCCCCTGAAACGCCGCGCGCGTTTCGGGGGCGTTTGCGTTCGTTCCATTTTTTTAGCTGCGTGCTTTCAGCCGGAAAAATGCCCGCATTCCACACACAGATGGCAGGATTCAAAACACATTTGTTTTTCGTTCAAAAACATTCCTACAGAAATACTGTACAAAATGGCAACATCTGCCAGGAAGGGTTGACAAAACTTTGGCAGATGTATAATATTGATATTTCCGAAGAATGGGAGTAAAGTAGGTAAGTAATATCGCTTTATTTCCTATTTATATAGTATACAACATTGCGGGAGGGATATCATGGAAAAATTTGTAGACCGCATCATTGAAACAGACCGCAAGGCCCGCGAGATCATCGAGCAGGCCCAGCAGGAAAAGCAGGCTGTTCTGGCAGATGCCAAAAAACGCGCCGATGCTGAGATCGCCCGCCGCGAAGCCGAGGCCGATAAGGGACGCGCCGCCATCGATGAGGAATTCGCCCAGCGCGAGGCCCGCGAGAGCGAGCGTATGGACGCCGCCTATCTGGACGCCAAGCATGCGCTGGACAACGCCTTTGAGGCCGGGCATGACGCATGGCTGGCCGAGATCACACAAAATACGCTGGCCGCGCTGTGACGCGCGCTACGCATAACAGAAAGGGGCGAAAAGGCCATGCTTGAAAATCTGTCCGCGCTTGCCATCGTACCCAAGGCCAAGGCCATCGCCGCACGCCGCCTTTCGCACGGCGATTACCTGGAGCTGATGCGCAAGCGCAGCGTCATTGAGGTGACGGCCGCGCTGCAGAGCCATCCCTATTTTAAGGACAGCCTGAAAGGGCTTTCCCAAACCAACCTGCACCGCGCGCAGATCGAAGAGGCACTCAGCAAGGACGTTTATTACAAATACGAATCGCTGATGCGCTACAGCTTCCGCAAGGGCAAGTTCGGAGCGTATTTTTTAATGCGCAGCGAGATCAACGAGCTTCTTGCCAAGCTGCGGCTTCTGTCCATGGGCTTCCGGCATCATTATATCATCCAGGTGCCCGGCTTTCTGATGCCCAAAACCAGCTTCAGCCTGCTCAGGCTGGCCAAGGCCGAAAGCGCGCAGGACTGCCTTGAGGTAGTGGCCGGCACGCCCTACGCCAAGGTGCTGGCCGGCGTGCTGCCCGCCGCGGGCCAGAAGCTTGATTATCTGAAATGCGAGCATGCGTTTCAGTCTTACTTCTACACCACTGTTCTGGCGCAGATCGACCGCGACCTCTCCGGCCGCAGCGCAGCGGACACAAAGCGCCTGTTCCGTATGGAAGCGGAGATCTACAACCTGGACCTCCTGTTCCGCGCCAAAGCGTTTTTCAGCCCCCAGCTCACACCCGAAGACTTGAAAAAGCTCCTTATACCGGTGTACGGCGTGCTCTCGGCCAAAAACATGAACGCATTGGCCGATACCCGGGGGCTGGACGAATTTTTGAAGCTGTACAATGCGGGCCGCGCGGGACAGGTATACGGCGCCCGCTCGGCAGACCCGGCGGATGCCTCCGAAGTATCCGAAACGCGCGCTCTGTACCGCGCCGCGCAGAAGCTGCTGCATTTTTCCAGCACGCCGCAGACGGTGCTTGCCGCGCTGTTGTGCCTGGCCAATCTGGAGCGCAGCAATATCATCAACGTCATCGAGGGCGTGCGCTACGGCCTTTCGCCGGAGCAGATCAGCGCCTTCTTGAAATACTGACCGTATCGCGGCAGCCGGACGCCGCGGCCATCCCCTTCCCCGCGCCGGGGCGCGGGAGCAATTGAAAAGAAGCGAGGTACCACAGCATGGGCATGGTAAAAATGAAGCACATTAACATCTACGGGCCGGAGCAGGACCCCCAGCAGACGCTTGAAGTGCTTGCCAAGCTGGCGTGTTTCCACCCCGACAAGGACGCCGAGCGCATCAACGCAGCGGCGGGCGCGGCGGAAAACCTGTACACGCCGCTGCTGGCCAGCACGCTCGGGCTCATCAAGGACGTGGGCGGAGATCCCGCTCTGCAGGAATACCGCGGCAGGTTCTTCGAATACGGCGCGGTGAAGGACGAGGTGGAGGCGCTTTCCGCCCAGGTAGCTGAGCGCGGCAAGCGCCAGGCTGAGATCAGCGCAAAGCTGGCCACCTATGCCCAGACAAAAACGCAGCTGTACCATCTGACAGGCCTGCATACAAGCGTGGACGAGATCTTCGCCTGCAAATACCTGAAGGTGCGCTTCGGGCGCATCCCCAAGGACAGCTACCTGAAGCTGCCGTATTACGACGACCACTCGTTCACCTTCAGTGAGTACGACTTTGACGGCGAGTATTACTGGGGTATGTACTTCGTGCCCGAAAGCCACGCCAAAGAAGTGGACGATATCTTCGCCAACTTGTACTTCGAGCGCATGTGGGTGCCGGATTTTGTGCACGGCACGCCTCAGGACGCGCTGGCGCAGATCATGACGCAGGAAAGCGAACTGCAGGCCGAGCAGAAAGAGCTGGACAACATGAGCGACATCGCCGCGCCCGCAGACATCGAGCGCCTGCGCGAATACGCCTCCTGGCTCAACTATGAGATGCAGATCTTCGACATGCGCAAGTATGTCATCACGCTGGAGCACACGTATTATATCAGCGGGTATGTGCCGGAAAGCGATGTAGAACGCCTGAAGCAGGGGCTGCTGATGGTGCACGGCGTGAAAGCCTGCGAGGACGACGAAGCCGATGCCGTGGACGGCGCTCCGGACCGCCAGCCTCCCGTCAAGCTGAAAAACAACTGGTTCGCCCGGCCATTTGAAATGTTCATCACCATGTACGGCCTGCCCGGCTATGGAGATCTGGATCCCACCGGCTTTGTGGCCGTCACTTACGCGCTTCTGTTCGGCATCATGTTCGGCGACGTCGGCCAAGGCTTGCTGCTGGGCCTTATCGCCTATTTCGTCATGTGGAAAAAAATGCACATGGAGCTTGGGCGCGTGGTAGCACGGTGCAGCGTTTTCAGCGTTATTTTCGGTTTTCTGTACGGCAGCGTGTTCGGCTACGAGCATGTGCTGGACCCGATGTTCCACGCGCTGGGCTTTGCTGAAAAGCCGCTGGAAGTACTGGCTCCCGAAGGCATCAACAACATCCTCATCGCCAGCGTGGTGGCGGGCGTGCTCATCATCGTTTCCGCCATCGTCACGGGCATCATTTCCAATTTGCGCAAGCACATCATTGCAAAGACCATCTTTTCCGTAAACGGCGTTTCCGGGCTGGTGTTCTACGTCAGTCTCATCGCGCTTCTGCTGCCGATGCTGGGCATGGAGCTTCCCTTCGTGGGCAGCGTGCCGTATCTTATCTTGTGCATCGCGGTGCCGTTCTTCCTGATGTACTTTGCCGAGCCGCTGAGCGCGCTGTGCGCCGGCGAAAAGCCCGAGGGCTCGGTGGGCGATATCCTTCTCAATGGTTTTTTTGAGATGTTCGACACCGTGCTGAGCTTTGCCTCCAACACCATGAGCTTTCTGCGTGTGGGCGGGTTCGTATTGGTTCACGCGGGCATGATGACCGTCGTGTTCACGCTGGCCAATATGACGGGCGGTGTATTTTATGTGCTCATCGTCGCCGTAGGCAACGTGTTCGTCATGGCGCTGGAGGCGCTGTTCGTAGGCATTCAGGTGCTGCGCCTGGAGTTCTATGAGATCTTCAGCCGCTTTTTCGACGCGAACGGCGTTCCCTTCGCCCCGCTCAGAATCTCTCTGGACCCAGCCGCGGACAAGGCCGAATGAACCTCTGTGCGCATGGGCCGCACCGCTGCCGTACGCAGCTTCTTTTCTGCTACCCCGCCCGGACGGCTCCGGGGTTTGTGAATAGATTTTTTTATAGCTTTGCACAGCAAAGCTATAAAAAACGGTCCTGTGGGCCGTCCCGGCCCACGGCCTAAGATTTCAAGCGCCCGGGCACAAAGTGCCCGGATGCGTGTAAAAAATAGTAGCTGCGCTATTATTTTTTATATCAACACAACGCCGCTTTGCGGCAGAATGGAGTATCTGTTATGAAAAAGATGAATGTTAAAAAGTTTGCCCGCACCTTTCTGGTACTGATTGCCGTATTCGCACTGGCGTGCGCCTTTTCCAGCATGGCCTTCGCCGCCGACGGCGAGACCGCAGCCGCCGCTCCCGACAACAATATGGGCATCGGCATGATCGCCGCCGCCCTGGCCGTGGGCGTCGCCGGCATCGGCGCCGGCATTGCCGTCGGTTCCGGCGCGCCCGCCGCCATCGGCGCCCTCACCGAGGACCCGAAGAGCTTCGGCAAAGCGCTGATCTTCGTGGTTCTGGGCGAAGGCATCGCGCTGTACGGCATGCTCATCGCCATCCTCATCATCACCAAGTTTTAAGCCATGAAATATTTCCTGATCAGCGACAACGTGGACACGCTGGCCGGCATGCGGCTGGTGGGCGTCAGAGGCGTCGTGGTGCACGAAGAGGACGAAGTGCGCGCGGCGCTGGACAAGGCCTGTGCGGACCCGGACATCGGCCTTGTGCTCATCACCGACAAGCTGGTCGCGAAATGCTCCGCGGTCGTATTTGAATACAAGCTCACGCGCAAGCGGCCGCTCATCGTCGAAATGCCGGACCGCCACAGCGACTCGAACCCCGGCGACAGCATCAAACGCTATATCTCCGAGGTCGTGGGCGTTAAAATTTGAGGTGACGAGCATGAATAAGAAAGCAGCCGAGCAGCAGCGCGCCGCGCGCAGCATGGAAACGCCGGAGCAATACTCCGAGTTCGAGGACTCTGTCATTGAAGCGGCAAAAACGCAGGCGCAGCGCATCATCGACGACGCCAGGCGCCAGGGGGACGCCAACTTTGACAAGCTGATGGAGGGCCACCGGGGCGACCCGCTCATCCCCTACCGGGAAGAGGCCAAGAACCGTCTGGCCCGCAAAATGGCCTCGGTCAAGCAGGACAACCGCAAAAAGCTGCTGGTGTACCGCAGCCAGCTTGTGAACGGCCTGTTTGCCGAAATGGAAGAAGCGCTGGAGGAGTACACCGGGACACCCGCTTACGCCCAGCGCGTGGCGGACGCGCTGGCCAGGCGCGCACCGGAAATTTCCGGCAAATGCACGGTGCGCCTGCGCCGTGCCGACGAGGCGCTGCTGGCCCCCGTGGTGAAAAAGGCCCTGCCCTCGGCGGATATCGCCGTGGACGGTTCCATCCGTCTGGGCGGCGTCAAGCTGGAGACACAGCATATCCTGTACGACGAAACGCTGGATTTCGCCGCCGCAGCCGAGCGCGCCGCCTTTTTGACGCGCTGCAAGCTGCGGGTGGAGTAACGCGCGCCTGCGCGCCCATCCGGGCGCGCAGGCGCGCAAACGAGTATGGGCCGCTGCCGGAAAAGCCGTTTTTTCAAGCGTTTTTTCCGGACGGCCTGGAATTAGGAGCAAGCCTATGAAAGATGTAATTTATTCGATCAACGGGCCTGTCGTCACGGTGAAGGATACCAGCACGTTCGGCATGGCGGAGATGGTGTACGTCGGAAACGCGGGCCTCATCGGCGAGGTCATCAGCGTCAGCGAAGCGCGCACCACCATCCAGGTGTACGAGAACACCACCGGCCTGCTGGTGGGTGAGCCCGTCAAGGGCACCGGCGCGCCGCTCTCCGCCACGCTCGGGCCCGGCATCATGGAAAATATTTTTGACGGCATCGAGCGTCCGCTCACGGATATCGCCCAAAAAAACGGCGCGTTCATCGCCACGGGCGTCCATGTGGACAGCCTGGATATGGCCCGCAGGTGGGATGTGACCGTCACCGTCAAGCCCGGCGACAGCGTTTCGGGCGGCACCGTCGTCGCAACCTGCCCGGAGACCAGCATCATCACCCACAAAAGCATGGTGCCCCCGGATATTTCCGGCGTCGTTACCTGGGCCGCTGAAAACGGCCAATATACCGTGACGGACCCCATCTGTAAGATAACGACGGCCTCCGGTGAGGAAAAGACCGTTTGTCTGGCACAAAAGTGGCCCATCCGCACGCCCCGTCCCGTGGCCGCGCGGGAGCCCATCGGCCGTCCGCTCATCACGGGCCAGCGCGTCATCGACACGCTGTTTCCCATTGCAAAGGGCGGCACGGCCGCCATTCCCGGCGGCTTCGGCACCGGCAAGACGATGACGCAGCACCAGCTTGCCAAGTGGAGCGACGCGGACATCATCATCTATGTGGGCTGCGGCGAGCGCGGCAACGAGATGACGCAGGTGCTGAACGAATTCCGCGAGCTGATCGACCCCAAAAGCGGCAAGCCCATGACGGAGCGCACGGTGCTCATCGCTAATACCAGCAATATGCCCGTGGCCGCACGCGAGGCGTCCATCTACACGGGCATCACGCTGGCGGAATACTACCGCGACATGGGCTACGACGTGGCCATGATGGCGGATTCCACGTCCCGCTGGGCAGAAGCGCTGCGCGAGATCTCCGGCCGTCTGGAGGAGATGCCCGCCGAAGAGGGCTTCCCCGCCTACCTGCCCAGCCGCTTGGCCGCGTTCTATGAGCGCGCGGGCTGCGTGCAGTCCCTTTCCGGCGCGGCGGGCAGCGTGTCCATCATCGGCGCGGTTTCGCCCCAGGGCAGCGATTTTTCGGAGCCCGTCACCCAGAACACCAAGCGTTTCGTGCGCTGCTTTCTGGCGCTGGACAAAAGCCTCGCCTACGCGCGCCATTACCCCGCCATCAACTGGACCATGAGCTACAGCGAATATTACGAAGACCTGGACCCCTACTACACCGAGCATCTGGGTGAAAAGTTCTGCACCATGCGCGGCCGCATCCTGGGCCTGCTCAGCGAGGAAAACAAGCTGATGGAGATCGTCAAGCTCATCGGCTCGGATGTGCTGCCCGACAGCCAGAAGGTCGTCATTGAGACGGCGCGCGTCATCCGGACGGGCTTTCTGCAGCAGAACGCTTTCCACAAAAACGACACCTATGTGCCGCTGGACAAACAGATGTGGATGATGGAGGCCATTCTCCACCTGTATGACCGCGCCGTGGAGCTGGTGGACAAGGGCGTTCCCGTCAGTGCCATGGCCGAAGCGGGGCTGTTCGACAAGCTGGTAAAGGTAAAGTATGAGATTCCCAACGACAAGCCGGAAATGTTCGGCGAGTACAACAAGGAGCTGGACGATATGTGCGCGCAGCTGCTTGCAAAGCAGACCCCTGCGGCGGGCTGAACGGAAAGGAGCGTTTGCATATGGCAATGGAATATTTGGGCCTTTCTGACATCAACGGCCCGCTTGTCGCGGTGGACGGCGTAAAAGGCGTCGGCTTCGAGGAAATGGTGGAGATGAAAACCGCCACCGGCACGCGCCTGGGCCGCATCGCGGCGTTGGAAGGCGAGCGCGCCGTCATCCAGGTGTTTGCGGGCACCAGCGGCATGACGCTTTCAGGCACGGCCAGCCGCTTTACGGGCAGCCCCATGCGCCTGGCGCTCGCGCCCGAGATCGTGGGCCGCATTTTCAACGGCGCGGGCGAACCCATCGACGGCCTCGGCCCTGTTTACGCCGAGCGCTTCGAGGATATCAACGGCAGCGCCATCAACCCTGTCTCCCGCAGTTATCCGCGCAACTACATCCGCACGGGTATTTCTTCCATCGACAGCCTTATTACGCTGATCCGCGGCCAGAAGCTGCCCATCTTCTCCGGCAGCGGCATGAGCCACAACAAGCTTGCCGCGCAGATCGTGCGGCAGGCCAAGCTGAGTGAGGATGAGGGTGCCAACTTCGGCGTGGTGTTCTGCGCCATGGGCGTGACCAAGGACGTGGCGGAATATTTCCGCCGCAGCTTTGAAGAATCCGGCGCGCTGTCCCGTGTTACAATGTTTTTGAACCTCTCGTCCGACCCCATCGTAGAGCGCATCCTCACGCCGCGCTGCGCGCTGACAGCGGCCGAATACCTCGCCTTCGAGCAGGGCATGCATATCCTCGTGGTGATGACGGATATGACCAGCTACGCCGAAGCGCTGCGCGAATTCTCATCCTCCAAGGGCGAGATCCCGGGCCGCAAGGGCTATCCGGGCTATCTTTATTCCGACCTCGCCAGCCTGTACGAGCGCGCGGGCGTTATCGAGGGGCGCGAGGGCAGCGTAACGCAGATTCCCATTCTGACGATGCCCAACGACGATATCACACACCCCATCCCCGATTTGACAGGCTATATCACCGAAGGGCAGATCGTGCTGGACCGCTACCTGGACCAGCAGGGCGTTTATCCGCCCATCAGTGTTCTGCCCAGCCTGTCCCGCCTGATGAAGGACGGCATCGGCGAAGGCTACACCCGTGCCGATCACGCGGACGTTTCCAACCAGCTGTTCGCCAGCTACGCCAAGGTAAACGACGCGCGGGACCTGGCCAGCGTCATCGGCGAAGAGGAGCTTGGCGAGACCGATAAACTGTATCTGGATTTCGGCGCCCACTTCGAAAAAGAATTTCTGGGCCAGGGCCCCAATGAGGACCGCACCATCGACCAGAGCCTGGACCTTGGCTGGCGCCTGCTCTCCATCCTGCCCCGCGAGGAGCTGGACCGTGTGGACGAAGCCGTGCTGGAACAGCATTACCGCAAGCATTGAGCCGGCCGCCCATGCGGGCCGGACAGATTCATTGAAATGGAGGTGAGCCCATGGCCGAACAGATCTTCCCCACAAAGGGCAATTTGATCGCCTGCAAAAAAAACCTGACGCTGGCAAAACTGGGCTTCGACCTTTTGGACCGCAAACGCAATGTGCTGATGCGCGAGATGATGAAGCTCATCGACGAAGCGGCCGGTATGCAGCGCGCCATCGGCGACACGTTCATCAAGGCATACAAAGCGCTGGAGAGCGCCAATATCACGCTGGGCATCGAGCATGCCCTGGAGGGCGCCGTTCCCGAGGAAAAAGGCTTTTCCGTCACGGGACACAGCATCATGGGCGTGGACCTGCCCACCGGGCATCTGGCCAGCCGGCCTCTGTACCCCTACTACGGCTTCTCCGGCAGCAATGCCCAGCTCGACTACGCCTATGTCTGCTTCGATAAAGTCAAACAGCTCTGCGCGCAGCTCGCAGGCATTGAAAACAGCGTTTACCGGTTGGCCATGGCCATCAAAAAGACACAGCGCCGCGCCAACATGCTGGAAAATGTGGTCATTCCCCGCCTGGAGGGCAACATCAAATTTATTTCCGGCACGCTGGAAGAGCATGAACGCGAAGAATTCACGCGTTTGAAGGTCATCAAACGGATGAAGGTAAAAAAATAGCCTTATGCTTTTTCGTGTCCGCAGCCTTTTCCCGGCCGCGGCCGTCACAGACAGAAAAAACGACCGTTTCCTGCAAAAGCCATCGCCCCCGGCGGCGCATCCCGCGCCTACCGGGGGCGATGGCTTTCATAACCTGTGGAACAGACGTTTGCGCATTCTGCCCAGAAAAATTTGAATGATTTGTGAACTTTCCCGATTCCCGCTTGACGACAGGTATATTTTGCCGTATATTAGTTAAGCAGCCTAATTATTAAAATTGTTAACAATTAGGCATATTAACTTTTAACAAGCAAATCCAACAGGAGGTAAACCATGAAGGGGCTGGAAAACAACGCCGCCGAGCTGTTCCGGCTGATGGACCGGGTGCGCAAAGCCTGGCAGAGCGTCACCCCGTGCGAACATCTGAGCAAATCTCAGTTTGGCACACTTATGGCCATTGCCCACCACGGCAGAATGCCCGGGCAAAGCTGCACGCCGTCTCAGGAACATGGCGCTCTTACGCTGACCGCGCTTGCGGGCGCCATGCATCAAAGCCTGCCCGCATTGAGCCAGCGCGTCAGCGCGCTGGAGGCACAGGGCTATGTGGAGCGCGTGCCCGACCCGGATGACCGGCGTGTCATCGGCGTCTGCGTCACCCCGGAGGGGCGCACTGTGATGGAAGTGGCCTACCGCCGTTTCGGCAGCATTCTTTCCCAGTCGATCGACTATCTTGGCCCCCAAAATTTTGAAACGCTTTTGCATCTGCTGGGCGAACTGGCCATTGCGCTGGAGCAGGCGGTCGCCGCACAGGAAGAAGAACGGGAGAGTGATTCCAAATGATGAAATTGAAGCGCTACCTAAAGCCCTATATCGGCTTCGCGCTGGCGGCCATCGTGCTGATGTTCTGCCAGGCCGCCGTGGATCTTAATTTGCCCAACCTCATGAGCGATATCGTGAATGTGGGCATCCAGCAGGGCGGTATCACCGAGGCCGCGCCAAAAGCGGTTTCCGCCGAGGGCTTGCAGCTGATGAGCGCCTTTATGTCCGAGGAGGACCGGGCTCTTGCCCAAAGCCAGTATGTCCTGGCCGAACAGGCAAACATGACGGCGGATGAATGGGATCGGTTTGTGACAGATTGGCCCAAGGTATCTGACACCGATGTATACCGACAGATTCCGAATCTGGACGACAGCACGCAAGCTCAACTGGACAGCGCGTTCAGCCGTGCGTCCTATGCGCTGATGACTGTTGTTAAGGACCTTGCCGAGCAAAGCGGGCAGGACATCGCTGCCGGCGATACCGACAGCAAGGCCATGGACATGTCCAAACTGGGCGAGCTTGTCCCCATGCTTGCCATGCTGCCTCAGGGCATGGTAGACGATGCCATTGCCGCTGCCGCCGCTACGCCGGAAAGCATGCTCAGCCAGACGGCCGCCGTGTTCACCAAAGGCTTTTACATGCAGCTTGGCGCGGATACAGACGCCATGCAGACAAGCTATATCTTCCGCACCGGCGGCAAAATGCTGCTGATGGCCCTTCTGCTGGCCGTGTGCGCCATCAGCGTCGGCTTCTGCGGCAGCCGCATGGGCGCGGGCATCGCGCGGGATCTGCGGCGGGATATTTTCGCAAAAGTGACCAGCTTTACCAACAATGAATACGACAAATTCGGCACCGCCAGCCTCATCACCCGCAGCACCAACGACGTGACGCAGGTGCAGGGGCTTGTAACGATGGGCCTGCGTATCATGTGCTACGCGCCCATCATCGGAATCGGCGGCACCATTATGGCCCTGAGCAAAAGCGTGAGCATGGCGTGGGTCATCGCGCTGGCCGTAGTGCTCATTCTGGGCCTCATCTGCACGATCTCCGCCATCGCCATGCCCCGCTTCAAGATCATGCAGCAGCTGGTGGATAAGCTGAACCTTGTCAGCCGCGAGAATCTTTCAGGCATGATGGTCATCCGCGCGTTCGCCACGCAGGATTTTGAAGAGAAACGCTTCGACAAAGCCAATAAGGACCTTGCCGACAACAACCTGTTCGTGTTCCGCGCCATGGCCACGATGATGCCTGTGATGATGCTGGTAATGAACGGCGTTTCTCTGCTGATCGTATGGGTCGGCGGCCACCAGATCGCGGATTCCGCCATGCAGGTGGGCGACATGATGGCCTTCATCCAGTACACCATGCAGATCATTATGAGCTTCCTCATGATCAGCATGATGTTCGTGATGGTCCCCCGCGCCTCCGTCTCGGCGGGCCGCATCGCGGATGTCCTTGCCAGCGAAAGCAGCGTGCAGGACGCGCCCCAGCCCAGGCACCTGCCGGAAAAAGTGAAAGGGCTTGTGCAGTTCAACGACGTCTCCTTCCACTATGAGGGCGCGGACGAAAATGTGCTGGAGCATGTAACATTTACGGCCCGGCCCGGCGAGACAACGGCCTTCATCGGCTCCACCGGCAGCGGCAAATCCACGCTTATCAATCTCATTCCCCGTTTTTACGACGTATCGGCCGGCAGCGTCACAGTGGACGGCGTGGACGTTCGCGACATCCCACAGCATGAGCTGCGCGACGCCATTGGTTATGTGCCGCAGAAAGGCGTGCTGTTCAGCGGGGACATCAGCTCCAATCTGCGTTACGGCGGCGAGGACGCCGACGCGGATGTGCTGCGCCGGGCCGCCGAGGTGGCCCAGGCCACAGAATTCATCGACGAGCTGCCGGACGGCTTTGAAACCGCCATCAGTCAGGGCGGCACCAATGTTTCGGGCGGACAGCGCCAGCGTCTTTCCATCGCCCGCGCGCTGGTAAAGAAAGCGCCTGTTTACATCTTTGACGACACCTTCTCCGCGCTGGATTTCAAAACAGACGCAAAGCTGCGCAAGGCATTGAAGGGCTACACCGAAGGCGCCACCGTGCTCATCGTGGCACAGCGCGTTTCCACCATCATGCATGCCGAACAGATCGTGGTGCTGGACGAGGGCCGCGTTATGGGAATCGGCACGCACAGGGAGCTGCTGGCAAGCTGCAAGACCTACCGTGAGATCGCGGAAAGCCAGCTTTCAAAGGAGGAATTGGCATAATGGCAGAGCAAAAACACAGAGGCCCCATGGGCGGCGGCCCCCGCGGCATGATGCCCGGTGAAAAAGCCAAGGACTTCAAAGGCACCATGGGAAAACTCATTTCATACCTGGGCAAATATCTGCCCGCCATCATCGCGGTGATGCTGTTTGCCATCGCTTCCACCGTGTTTTCCATCATCGGCCCGAAAATTCTTGGCAACGCCACCACCGAGCTGTTTAACGGCATCATCGCCCAGCTCACGGGCACCGGCGGCATCGACTTTGAGGCCGTGGCCCGCATCCTGCTCTTCCTTGGCATTATATATCTGGTCTCAGCCGTGCTGTCTTATATCCAGGGCTTTATCATGACAAAAGTCTCTACCCAGATCAGCTACGGAATGCGCAGGGATATCAGCCAGAAGATCAACCGCATGCCTCTGGCTTATTTTGACCGTGTACCCAACGGTGAAGTGCTCAGCCGCATCACCAACGACGTGGACACCGTGACGCAGACACTCAACCAGAGCATGACGCAGATCGTCACCAGCGTGACGCAGTTTATCGGCGTTCTGGTGATGATGCTCACCATCAGCCCGCTGATGACGCTGGTTGCCCTGTGCATCCTGCCGCTGAGCCTCATCATCGTCAGCAACGTGGTCAAGCGCAGCCAGCCCTTTTTCCAAAAGCAGCAGGCTTATCTGGGCCACGCCAACGGACACGTGGAGGAGATGTATGGCGGTCATCTGGTGGTAACGGCCTTCAACGGTGAAGAAAAAAGCATCAAGACGTTCAACGAAATCAACGATAACCTGTATAACTCGGCCTGGAAAAGCCAGTTTCTCTCCGGCATGATGATGCCGCTGATGAACTTTGTCGGCAACCTGGGCTATGTGGGCATCTGTATTCTGGGCGGCTTCCTTTCGCTGAACGGCACCATCACCGTGGGCGACATTCAGGCGTTTATCCAGTATGTGCGCAGCTTCACGCAGCCCATCCAGCAAATCGCCAACATCTCCAATGTGCTGCAGCAGACAGCCGCGGCCGCCGAGCGCGTGTTTGAGTTTCTGGACGAGACGGAGGAAACGCCCGACCCCGAGCAGCCTCTCTCGCCGGACCTGATTCAGGGTGAGGTTGCATTTGCCCACGTCCATTTCGGGTACACACCGGAAAAAACCATCATCAACGACTTTTCCGCCATCATCCAGCCCGGCCAGAAAGTAGCCATCGTAGGCCCCACTGGCGCGGGCAAAACCACCATGGTCAAGCTGCTGATGCGTTTTTACGACGTGAGCGAGGGCGCTATCCTTCTGGACGGCTACGATGTGCGCCAGTTTGCCCGCAACGACCTGCGCGATATGTTCGGCATGGTGCTGCAGGATACCTGGCTGTACAACGGCACCATTCTGGAAAATATCCGCTACGGCCGCCTTGCGGCTTCGGACGAGGATGTGCTGGCGGCCGCCAAGGCCGCGCAGGTGGACCACTTTGTGCGCACGCTGCCTCAGGGTTACGACACTGTGCTCAACGAGGAAGCCAGCAATATCAGCCAGGGCCAGAAGCAGCTGCTCACCATCGCCCGCACCATCGTCTCCGAGCCGAAGATCCTCATCTTCGACGAGGCCACCTCCAGCGTGGATACCCGCACGGAGATCGCCATCCAGAAAGCCATGGACCATCTGATGGAGGGCCGCACCAGCTTTATCATTGCCCACCGCCTGTCCACCATCCGCGACGCGGACCTCATCCTTGTGATGAAGGACGGAGATATTGTAGAGACAGGCAAACACGAAGAGCTGCTTGCCAAGGGAGGCTTCTATGCGGAGCTGTACCAAAGCCAGTTCGCGGATGTGAACGACGAGGCGGTGTAACATCGTCCGACCGTTTCCCCTTCGCGCGTCCCGTCGGGGGACCACCGCCGCCGCAGACCTCTTTTCTGCTCAAAACAATAACAAAACAGCGCGTGCTTGCCGGTGTCAGGCAAGCACGCGCTGTTTTGTTGAATGGTCCGGCCCTGTCCGCGGCACTGCTATGCTACACGAAGCGCACGTCGATGCGGCCGTTGCTGGTGGTGGCCCACAGACGCTTGGCCTGGTCCTCATAGGCACAATCCATGGGCAGGTTGTTCTGCGCATTGCTGGTGCGGCTGCTGATGGCGTAATCCCGCATATCCCCCACGACCGTTCCCGTAATGGCGGCGTTGGCTGTTTTGAACGTGAGGTCCGGCGCCTCCACATCCTCGGCGCGGACAGGCCCGTTGCTCGTCTGCATCCACAGCTTTTCGGCAAAGCGGCAGTGCTCGGCTGTGATACGCGCATTGTTGGAGGCTGCCTCGCAGTCTCCGCCTGTCACGCCGGACAGCGTGATGGGCCCGTTCGAGGTCTTGGCAGCAAGCGAGCCGAACACGCAGTTTTCCACAGTGATTCGGGCATTACTGGTTACAAACCGGCCCTTCCCTCCGGCTGAAAGGCCCGAGACCGTGATACCGGCGTTGCATGTTTTGACGCATACCTCGCCGGCAAAGTCCAGCGGCAGCTCCAGTGTGATGTCATGCGGCCCGCGCAGCAGGTCCAGCCAGTTCCATACATTAAAAATCGACATGGTATGGGTAAACAGGAATGCGCCGTCCTTTTCGGCCACAGTGACACGGTCGTTTTCCCTCGGCTGAAACAACACCCGCACGCCGCCGCCCGGCACCGCGCGCACGTTCACACGCACGTTGCGCGCGTCCACCACTACGGTATGCACCGACTCCTGAGCGGGATACTCCAGACATGCCGGACGAGGCGGTACCGCGCCCTGCCCGGGCGCCCCCTCAACAGCCTGCTGGCTCTTGTATTCGGCACGAATCTGCGCCGCGATCTCCTCCGGCGCGCCGAAGCCTGCGATGATTTCCTCCTCGGGCTTACCATTCTCTACGCCGTCGAAAATCAGCTCGTTGTAATAATCCGCCACCTGACGCTGCTCCACCGGGCCAAGCTGCGTCAGTCCCGCCATCAGCTCGTTGAGAAACGTTTCTCTGTTCATACCTCTTCCCCCTTGATAAATGCATAAATGCGCTTCACTTCGTCCCATTCGTCCAGAAATGCATCAATGCGTTCCTGGCCCGCGTCCGTGATGTAAAAATACCTGCGGATACGGCCGCCGTGCTCCTGTGTGTCCGTGGTGACGTATCCGTTTGCCTCCAGACGCTTCAGGATGGGATACAGCGTGGATTCCGACACCTCGATGCAGGAGGATACCTCCCCGATGATCTTGTAGCCATAAGATGGTCCCCGGCGCAGCACCGCCAGCACGCATACGTCCAGCAGGCCCTTTTTCCGTTGGATATCCATTCCGTGCGCTCCTTTCCTGATACTATGCAATACATACTATGTATAATATAGTATGTACCAGGTGTCTTGTCAATACTCCGGAAAAATTTTTATCGCACGCACAAAACGTAAAAAGGGCGTCCGGCTGTGCCGGACGCTCCCGCGAAGCGGCTTCAGCAAAACCGCATTGAATGCGGTTTTGCATGGTTCAAGGTTCCCAAAGCCTTGTGCGCCAGCACAGGGGCGTGTGCCATATACACGCGCAGCCGCGCAAGCGGCGGCTTTGAAGTTATTGTCCTATCTCAAAATCACATTGTGCGGATATATCTCGTTCAAATGCATTGCAGTTCTTGCGCTGTTTATTCCAACAGATGCCGGAGGTGCTCTCCAAAAGTAGACATGCTCTGCCTGCCATGCTACACTGGATACACCGATTGCAAAAGGAGGATATTCGCATGACATGGAACACGCTTTGGCCTCAGGACCGCAAGCCCACACCCGGCGATATCGCAGAGTTTGTGGACAATCCCCTGTGGAAAACACTGTGCAGCTGGCTGGAATCGGGCTACCGCACGGTGCCGCGCATCGAATACAGCCGCTGCGGTATGGCGCCGGGCTGGAATGTAAAATATAAAAAGGGAGGCCGCGCACTGTGTACCTTGTATCCGGCGGCCGGCTCGTTCACCTGCCTTGTGTGCATCGGCCAGCGGGAAGCCATGGCGGCAGAGGCGCTGCTTCCCCTCTGCTCTCCTCCGGTGCGGCAGCTGTACCACACGGCCAGCCCGCTCAACGGCAGCCGCTGGCTGATGATACCGGTAACCGATGAAGCTGTGCTTACGGACGTGAAAGAGCTGATCGGCATACGGGCGGCGGCTTAAAGCCAAAGCGGCCCGCCCCTGTTCTTTATGGCCCCCTGGCTGCTTTTCCGGGCCGTGAGAAGTTTTTATTTTCGAAGCGCAGTGAATTGTCAAACTAAGTGCAACAGGAATTGAGCTCGAAGTCCCATAATTCCTGAGCAGAATGGAAGTACAGAACTTTGCGAGGCCTGGCGTTCAACAACGCCAGGTTTCGTTTTAATGTGGCGGGAGCAACACGGGA